>JBEVCE010000001.1:0-4246 GCA_040514295.1 Pyrodictiaceae archaeon
ACCAGGAGAAGACAGGGCACAAGTGCTTCAGAGTAGAGACGGTCATAGCCTAGGCTGATCCCGGAGCCTGCTCAAGGCATCATAATCGTGATAGGCTGATCACGTCTAGGGCCTAGACGCTAATAGCTGCCACGAACCTAGCGACATGGTATCCGTCTCCTACGTATCCATGATAAGTGTGGGCGGGAAGGGGTACAGGCAGTATGGCTCCTACTAGGCTAAATCTCAGGGCCTCGGACGTCCTCCATCTAGGGGTAGTGGCTGGTAACGATGTAAGCAGAGGCTTGTTGTAGCGTGATGCTCTTGCCCGGCAACCCTGCTGTTCTTATCCCTTTTATCCCCTCGTATACTCTGGAGACAGCGGTTGTAGAGGGATGGCCCAGAACGATTGCCCGGGTAGGCTAGTGGTTATCGGGGGCGGCTTCGTCGGCCTCCACGCAGCCGTCCATGCTGCGTTAAGCGGTGTTGGCGAAGTGGTTGTCGTTGATGTGAGTAGGGATGTTGTAGAGCGCATAAACAGTAGGGATCCCGAGAGGCTCCACGTCCGCGAACCCTACGTTGTCGATAACTGGCCCCGGGCGAGTGCTAGGATAAAGGCTACCACCGAGTACTCGGAGGCACGGGGGGCTAGGCACTTCATAGTTGCAGTCCAGACGCCGAAGCGTGGTGAGGCCGTGGACTTCTCCCCGCTACGTAGGGTTGCTGAGAGCCTTGCCCCTTTTATAGAGAAGGGCTCGCTAGTAGTGTCGGAGGTCACTATTTACCCTGGGGGGACGCGCGAGCTCCTTGCAGAGCCTCTCTCGCAGCTAACCGGCTATAGGCTAGACGAGGAGCTACTAGTAGCCCACGTCCCTGAGAGGCTTACAGCTGGCTCGAAGACCTGGACGCCCGAGAACATACCACGCGTGGTAGGCGGTATCGGGCCTAGGAGCCTGGAGGCCGCCCTCCACCTGTACCGCGACTGCTTCCATGCACCCGTCCACCCCGTAGACGACATCAGGGTGGCCGAGGCCTCGAAGCTCCTCGAGAACAGCTTCCGCTTCTTAAACATCTCCTTCGTGAACGAGCTCAAGAGGTTCTTCGACAGGATAGGGGTGGATGTACGGAAGGTTATAGAAGCTGCATCCACCAAGCCGTTCGGCTACATGCCGTTCTACCCTGGGCCGTACGTGGGGGGCGCCTGCCTGCCCAAGGACGCCCTCATGCTGGAGCAGAAGAGCGGCTCACTGCTCCTCAGGGTAGCGCGTGCCATAAACGAGACCCAGCCCCTATACTACGCCGCCCTCCTACTGAAAAGGATCCGGCTGCTCGGCGCTAGGAGGATCCTATTCTACGGGCTAGGGTTCAAGCCGGGCGCACCCTACCCCATGGAGAGCCCCGTCCTCCGGGTCATAGACGAGCTCAAGGCGCTCGACCCGCTACTCGAGATCAGGAAGTACGATCCCCAGATCCCCTGGCTCAGCGACTTCAGCTCGGAGGATGAGGCCCTCGCCTGGGCGGATGCCGTGGTGAGGTGGGGCTATAAGCAGGTAAGGATAGGGAAGCCGGTGATAGAGCTAGAAGCGCTCTAAAGCCACCCCTAATCCCCAGCCGCTGCAAACTCTTAAGCTGGGACCCTGCCTCTGGTAAGAGGAGGCCAAGGACACTGGCCCCGGGCTAAGGCTGGCAGGAGCAAGGTGAGCTGGAGATGGCGGGCAGAGTGCTGTTAACAGCCGCGCCAGGCGGCCACTCCGGCTACGCAGCAGCCATAGCATACTATCTACGGGAGCTAGGGGTAGAGCCCGTCTTCATCGTAGCCCGCCGCGACAAGTGGACGCAGAGAAAGCTCTCGGGGCTCGGAGAGCTCGTAGAGGTCGAGATGCCCCGCAAGCCGGGCCAACCCCTACTAGCAACCCTCCACCGCTGGCCACGAGCCCTCCTAGACTCGCTGAAAGCGGTTAAGAGGAGCTACAAGGCCCTCCTCAGCTGCGGCGGTAACCTCAGCATAGCCCCAGCACTCGCCGCGAAGGCCAAGCACATGAAGCTGGTCAACGTGGAGAGCATAGTGAGGATCACGGCGCCGGGCAAGACGCCAAGGCTCCTCCACCCCCTAGCCGATAAGACGATTGTACACTGGCCGGAGCAGAGGAAGCTATACCCTGGCGAGAAGACGGAGGTAGTTGGCCCCATATACGAGCCACCCCGCTACAAGCCACGGGACGAAGGCTACATACTAGTTACAGCTGGTACCGTGGGGCACCCCAGGCTCTTCGAAGCAGTATCGAAGCTAGGGCTCCGCAACGTAGTACTCCAGACCGGGGGAGTAGACCCAGAGCCCTACAAGAAGAAGCACCCGGGCTGGACCGTGTTCCGCTTCGACCCCGACCTCGACAAGTGGATAGCCGGGGCAAGCATAGTGGTAACCCACTTCCCGGGAATGACGTCTGCAACCGCTGCACTAGCCTACCACAAGCCAGTAGTCCTCGTAGCAGCACCCCACCTCAAGCTCTCAGCAAGACAAGAGGACGGCCCCATATACGCTGAGAAGATAGGAGCCATCTACATAGCCGAGCCTACACCCCACAAGCTGGAGAAGGCGATAAAGCAGGCGAGCAGCATAGAGCCAAGAAGCTACGAAAACGGTGCAAAGAAGGTTGCAAGAATAGTAGTGGAGATGGCAAGGTAGACAAGGAGCACACGCCCAGCCAGCAGGCACCAAGGACAAGCCTTGAGACACGCCATACGCGGCGGACGAAGCTATAGGTACGAGCCAGGACTACCCATGCCGGAGACCCCTACATTATCTAGGCTAGCCTGGAAGGTGTAGAGGAGGGCTGGGACAAGCCACCTATACCACCCCACGCGCTCTTGCTTTATTACGACATAGTCCTAGCTAGTCCCGTCTTTGCCTATAGTCCCTTCCGGTAAGGCTATGAGTTCATGGATAGCTGTCGAGCCCGGCAGCACAGAGCCCTCATCTAGGCTGTGTGCCTTACGGGGCTTAGAGCACTATCCCCTATAGCCTCACAGACGACCCCGCCAGAGTCCTCGCCCTCATCGCTGAGGATTGGAGCAAGGGAGGCTATCGAGGTCCTCAAAAACGAGTCGAGTAAGGTTTTACCCCTCTATGTATCTTGTATGTTAAAGTGTCATTGGTTCATCCTTTGGAGATCCAGCCTCCGGTCTAGTTTCATCCATCATTGGATGAACCCTCTTGGAGGCAAGCCTAGACTACACGGAACGGCCCTCTAGGGGGCAAACGGTTTCGGCAAAGGGTACTCCAGCTAGCAATACAGAGGTATAGGCGGGGAGATGGCTAGGATAAGTAGGAAGGATCACGGGGGTGGCTCCATCACACTACGACTGGTATCCGCGCCTTTCTAAGTAGCTCGCGGAACTCTTCTAAGGGGAGGCCGGCAAGCTTAGCAGCAGTCCTTATATCGCCCTTCTCTATGTAGTATTTTAGTGCCTCCTTTATCCTTGGAGGCTGCTTCTCTATGAAGCTCCAGTCAGCCATACCCCTCCTAATCCTCCTAGCCTCCCTCTCCTCCTCCATAATCTCTGTCATCTCTGCCTGCATAGGCTACTTACCTCCTCTACGGCTCTATTTAGGGCCTTAGAGGGGAATATGTGTAGTGTATCCTCACTATACTCGTCGAAGACGCTGCGAGGATTACTGCAGTTCGGTTGGAGTATCCTCCTCTTCACAGCCTCTAGGAGTATCTCTAGCGCGCGCCACACCCTTACATTTTCCAGCCCCTGTAAGAGCCTCGGGGCTAATAGGGCCGCACGGTTCTCAGTCAACACTATATAGCCTCTCCTTCTCCCAACGACTAGGCATAGTGCCTCTGGGAGATCCATTGCCGGTAGCTGGGGGTGGACATGGCTCTGCTCGATAAGCCTCCTTGCCTCCTCTATTTCATCGAAGAACGGCGTATAGAGTGCTAGGGCTCCCCGTGCAAGCCAGTGCGCGATCCACGCTATGGTGTTCTCGGATCTAACCTCGTCCAGCACTTGTTCAGGGACAAAGACTGTGCGGAATAGCTGGAAGAGTACATCCCTACGCCTATAACGAGCCCAGTCTATAAGAAAGCAGGTATCTGCTATCGCGAATAGCTCACGCGACATTAGGTATTCTCGCCCTTATGCGTAGCTCGTTAAACTCCTCTAGCGTTAGGCCAGCTATACGTGATGCTACATAGAGGTCGCCGGTCTCTATGTAGTATTTTAGTGCCTCCTTTATCCTTGGAGGCTGCTTCTCTATGAA
>JBEVCE010000001.1:4346-4643 GCA_040514295.1 Pyrodictiaceae archaeon
GCTCCAGTCAGCCATACCCCTCCTAATCCTCCTAGCCTCCTCAGCGCTAGCTACATGAAGGCTTCTTGGCCTATGCATGCTCGCCCCTACCATCCTAGTACTGTGTGTAGTGACTTTTAGCCCTACAGTAGTTCGGAGAAAATAGTAGCCTCTAGGCTATTCCAGCCACTATCACCGCGCTCCCTACTCTTCACCCAGCCTCCTACGAGGCGTACCGGGGGTTGGCTGAAGCCGGGAGTAGCCCTAGGCTATGACCGTCTCTACTCTGAAGCACTTGTGCCCTGTCTTCTCCTGGTG
>JBEVCE010000002.1:0-2573 GCA_040514295.1 Pyrodictiaceae archaeon
CCCATAACCGTTTTGGTAGGATTATGGACAGTTGCCGAGCGCAACACACGAGGCCCCCATCTAGGCCGTGCCCTAAAGGACTTAGAGTACTGTCCTCATCGCCTCACAGAACTTTATACCATAGTGTAAAAGTCAATAATTATTAATACTTGATGTTTCTGCCTCTATGAGCTTAGAAGATTAAACTTTTTACGATATTGGCCTTCCTCAAGCGTTCCCTTAGCGATTAGCACGTATAGTCGTGCCTTCTTTCCTGGCCTTGGTCGGAGGAGCCTACCTAAACGTTGCTTAATTTGTCTTTGTGAGCCTTGAGTGGATACAAGTATTCCTACGTCTGCGTCAGGTACATCAATGCCTTCATCACCTACTGTTGTTGTTATAATGACTCTTGCCTCTCCTTTCCTAAAAGCTGTTAGAATTCTCCTACGTTCTTCTTCGCTGAGACGGCCAGTGAGGCTATGTGCCCCTAATAGGACAGCTATTTTATCGGCAAGGTCAACATATGGTACGAAAACTATTATCTTGGAGCCTCGTGCAAGCTCCATGCTTACTAGCTCTTTAAGCTTATTGATCTTCGCAGGATTATCTATTATGATTCTACGCAGCATGTTCATGATGGCTAAAGCCTCTTTGGCTATCTTATTACCCTCAGCAGCCATTTTAACGAGTTCATCTATATTTGATGATCCGGCTAATCTACGCAACTTTATAGACAACTCTCTATACTGCTTTAAGCTAATCTTATCAAGTTGAATGAAGATGGGAATGATCTCGTAGGGAGCTATATACCCTTTTTCCACTAGATCCTCATAGCTTATAGTGTAAACTAGGCCACCCATTAATCTAAATAATTCTACATGCTTGCCATCGTCGCGGTAAGGTGTAGCTGATAGCCCCATTCGGTATGGGGCTGCTATGCCTTCAGCAATCCTCCTAAACTTATCAGCTGGTAGATGGTGTGCTTCATCGACAATTAGCATGCTAAACTTATCAAACAATACATCTAATTTCCTAAAAGCTGTCTGATAAGTTGTTATCGTTATAGGAGCTATCCTCTTCTGTGAGCCATAGTAGAGGCCTATAATGTCGTCCCTGGCTGTTGTAAACTTCTTTATCATTTCACGCCATTGCAGTAACTGTTCCTTAGTATACACTACTATAAGTGCCGGGACCCGCAAGTAAGTTATCGCTGCTAGAGCTACTATAGTCTTGCCAGAGCCCATGGGTAGTGCTAGTACACCTGTATAGTCATTCTTCTTCCAGGCCTCTAAGGCTTCTTTTTGATACTCTCTGAGCTCACCCCTAAACTCTATTAAGGGTCTTCGCTTAGGATGTATGATATTGGCTTCATCGACTATGCTGAGACCATCCTCTTCAAAGAGTTTCGTTACTCTAGTTACTAGGTAAGGAGCCACAGAGTAACATCCTAGACTCTTCTCATACCTAATATCACCACTTTCTTGCTTTAGATTCTTAAGCAACGGCGAAAGTCTTAGGCTTGAACAAATAATGTATCTAACTATGTGCCCCTCTCTTATGATGCTAAACCGTACAGGGTTCTCTCTAAGCACTTCATCTATGAGTCGGGCTAGTTTGAACGAAGCCTCCTGGTTATAATTCTTGAGAATAGATAAAGGTGCTTCAAGATCCCCACCCCTAATTACCTCGGCCTTAACCTTATCCTTACTTAATCTAAAAGTACTACAGCCTTTATTACGCCCATAATACTCAGCTACCCTGAGAATTTGCTGAAACTCCTCTCTTTCAAGCCACTCACAAACGCTGAAGATGTTATTATCGTTTATCGGCATAGCATTAACTACCCTTCTACATCATTATTTGCTTATCGGTTACACATAATTTTAGTCTATCCTAGTAGTTACCAACTGGTAAACTTGGCTAGTTAATTCCTCCAAGTTTGTTGAGAGCAAGTAGTACCAATTAACTTTATTTTCGCCTAGTAGTTTTGAGCATATAGCATTGAAATTTTTATCCAATATTACTATGAATTTATTGCCTTCAATCATACTATAGATTATATCGTTAAGACTTATCCTTAAAGAGGATAGCCTGGAGTAATTCTTTCCTGCAAGCACGATACCGTAATGCATTAGCCTAGGTTGACTAGCATTATCACTAAGTACTGGCAGTTCGAAACGTATCAAAGTACCCACTAGTACTCCTCCGGATTGTACCCATGTGTAGAAGAGGGCATAGGGCTTATCAAATAACGTAGCGGCTATATATGCTTCCTCGATTAAATCGCTTGGTACACTACACTTGCTCCTCGCGTGGGTTTCTTCATCATTCATTGTTCAGCACTTAAAACCTCAGTCATAGCTGGTAGCAACATCCGAGGTTATAGTATAGAGTAACTTAAATTAGTTAAATATTTTAGCTAGAGGGTTTGGAGGCTAAAAGGAAAATGTCCGGCCAGAAAGATATGCCGCCAGAGGTTAGAGCACGTATTGAAGCCATAAAGAAGGTTAGAAGCCAAGAAGAGTTGGCGAGGAAAAGAATTGCAACGATAAACTATAAGATAGCCGTATTAAGTGGGAAGGGTGGTGTAGGAA
>JBEVCE010000002.1:2583-4634 GCA_040514295.1 Pyrodictiaceae archaeon
GTTACAGCTAGCCTTGCCTTCGCTCTTGCACTAAAAGGTTATAAGGTCGGTGTACTTGATGCCGATGTTCATGGCCCTTCGATCCCGAGGATGATGGGGGTTTCTGGTCAATATCTTGAAGCCACAAGCGACGGCAGAATACTGCCTGCAACAGCTCCTCTTAACGTAAAAGTGGTCTCAGTTGGTCTCATGCTACCTTCTGAGGATACCCCGGTAATCTGGCGTGGACCTCTTAAGACCTCTGCCATACGCGAGCTACTGGCTTATACTGATTGGGGTGACATAGAGTTCCTACTAATAGACCTCCCTCCTGGTACTGGTGATGAACAGCTCACGATAGCCCAGCTCATTAAGGATCTAACAGGGACAATAATAGTCACGATACCCTCCGAGGTATCTAGATCCGTTGTAGTTAAAGCTATAGGTTTTGCTAGGAAGCTAGGAGTACCCATACTAGGTATAATAGAGAACATGAGCTACTTCGAGTGCCCTGATGGAAGCCTACATAGAATATTTGGAGAGGGTGCTGGCAGGAGGATAGCCGAGGAATATGGAATAGCCTTTCTCGGAGAAATACCCATAGACCCAAGGATCTCAGAGGCTAATGACAAAGGCATTCCATTCTTCGTAGAATACCCTGATTCAAGAGCATCTAAAGCCTTCTTGGCTGTAGCTGACAAATTACTTGAAATAATACAAAGGAGCGCCAGGAAAGAGGAAAACCAGTAGAAGAATTTTTCAGCCAGTAGCATAACATATCCACCACTAGGGTGCGAAACGTGAAACTAGCAGAAATAGTTAGAGTTGACAGCAAGGGGAGAATAACTATTCCTATGGTCGTAAGAGAATCACTAGGCATAATTGAAGGAATGAATTTAATACTAATCGCCGACACCGAGAAAAAAGAGATAACAATATCACCTCTACCAACTAAGACGCTTAACCTCTACGAGTTCTACATAGAGATAAAAGATGTGCCCGGGGCACTTGCAAGTGTTTCGAGAAGGCTAGCCGAGCTTGGAGTAGACCAGATAACCACACACTGTACCACCATCAAACGTGGAGAACTAGCTGAGTGTGTAATGGTCGTCGATGTCTCACAAGCCAAGCAGGGTATTGAGGATATAAAGAAGAGCCTCGTAGAGTTACCAGAGGTACAACTAGTAAACATAAGGCAGATGCGAAAATAGAGAGAAATCGGAGACTTAAAGGAGACCTCACGTTTTTTCTAAGGAGCTTACTAGCTAGACTACTAGGTCTCGATAATATTTCCTTGGAGGCTTAAAACTTCCTCAAACCTAACCTTAGAATACTCGGAATACTTAGGGGATAACGGCTCTTGGCAAGAACCAGCTTAATTATAGGATGCTGTGGCTTCCCTGTCGCAAAGAAAAAATACCTAGAGAAGCTAAGAAGTGTTGAAATCCAACAAACCTTCTACGAACTACCAAGCGAGCAGCTCCTTAAGAAATGGAGAACAGAGTTACCAGACTGGTTCGTAATAAACATGAAGGCCTGGCAGGCTATTACACACCCTCCAGGCACCCCTACATGGCGTAGGGCAAAGACAAAAATTCCTAGCGAGCTAAAGGATCGATACGGATTCCTAAGGACAACCAAAGAAAATCTTGAGGCATGGGATAAGATAGCTAAGGCTGCTAAGATTCTAGAGGCACGTGTGGTCGTAATACAGACTCCGCCAAGCTTCAAATGCGCTGTCAAAGACCATGTTGAGAATGCTAGGAGCTTCTTCTCAGTAATAGAAAAAGATGGGTTTGTTGTAGGCTGGGAGCCTCGAGGAGACTGGATGAAAAAACCCGAATGCCAGAAGGAGGTGAGAAAGATAGTGGAAAATACTGGAATAATCCATATAGTAGATCCATTCAAGTACAAGCCCGTAGCTCTAAGCGAGACTCTGTACTTTAGGCTGCATGGGCGTAATGGCGAGGTAAATTACCGGTATAAATATAGTTCTAGGGACTTCGACGAGCTCACTAATATAATCGCTAAGATGGTGAAAAGTGGTGGAAATATAAAAAAGATATATATAA
>JBEVCE010000003.1:0-4632 GCA_040514295.1 Pyrodictiaceae archaeon
AAAGATCTTATAGTTTTCGGGATCGTATATAAGCATGTGGTAGTTTGGTTGGCCTGTGACAGGATTTCTTAGAATCCTTATCCCTGGTATCCTTGGGATTTCTATCAGAGTCGCATATAACTTTCCCTCAAGAGTTAACGATCTAATATCCTCCTCGAAAGGCGTATGAGCAGTCGATACTATTATGTCTGCTTTTGCTAGGAGCTGGATATCGCTTGGTGTAAGCTGATACTCGTGAGGATCCACTCCCAGAGGAACAATGCTTTTTACTCTATCATCTTTGCAAACTAGTTGCTTTATATCCCATACTAAGTTAGGAAAAGTCGTCACTATCAATAATCCTTTATCATTATACGTGTAAGCGGCCTCAGCAGGGGCTAGTAGCATCACGAGGCTGAGCATTAATACTGCTATAACCTTGCTCCACATAATTCAGCCCCTATATGGATAAGATTATTAAACTTGTGCACATACTATATAGTTATCGCTATGGAGTGTACATAAGGAGGGATAGCAATGGTTCCCGTCATTGAGGTCCAGGACCTATCAATAGGCTATAATAGTGATGAGCCATTGCTCGGAGGCCTAAACTTTAGACTGGAAGGACCAGCATTAATCCAGATCCTAGGCCCTAATGGGGCTGGCAAAACAACTTTCTTGAAAACTATAGCAGGGCTTCTTAAGCCTCTAAGTGGTAAAGTATTCATCAACGGTATAGACGTCACAGCATTACCTGAGAAAGCCGGAGCCTTTGTAGGCTATGTCCCGCAACTCTCGATACAGAAAGGACACTATCCCGTAACAGTATGGGAGGCTGTATCCATGCCACTTCTCCTACGCAAACATAGATGGCCTAGACTAGGATTATCCAGAGCTGAGAAGACTATTGTAGAGAAGGTTTTAGCTAGGGTTGGTTTACCAAGAGAAAAATGGCATGAGAGCTTATGGAGGTTATCGGGCGGGGAAAGACAACGCGTAATGATAGCTAGGGCCTTAGTTTACGACCCGCCCATATTAGTCATGGATGAGCCCTTCTCTGCTGTAGATCCTAGAGGAAGGGCTGAGTTAGCTAAATTTATCGCTAGTCTTGCCAGGACAAAGCTAGTACTAGTTACAACCCATGACCCCATGCTACTAATTGAGTACACAAACACAATTATACTAATAAATAGAGGGTTCTTTGCTATCGGAAAACCCGAAGAAGTACTAACCCTTGAAAATACTAGAAGAGTTTATGGAGAGGCCGCCAAGCTTGTAGTTCAACATATTCATATAAGTGATTACCACTAACTCGCTAAGAGCCCAAGATTCCTTGAGCTGTAAACACGATAACAGCCACTGAAACTAAGGTCGTAAGGACTGTGAGGATTATTGAATGCATGAATCCTGCTGCTGTCACCGTTGTCTGCACCTTGCCAACCATTAGTCCCATGAGCCATGCATTGAAAATGGAGCCTATACTAGTAGTTAGTAATAAGAGAGCTACATCCTCCTTTGCAAGCTTGATAGATACGCCTGCTATCGTTCCCCTACCTAAAATAGTTGTAAGCGATTGTGAGAGCATAGTAATAACAAGTATCGACGATACCGCCACGAGAATGGAGCCGAAATATGGCAAATAGGAGTATGCCCTAAGCCTCCTCCTTAATTCCTCGATGAGGCTCGCTAGCGTGGAAACGTATCTAGCCATAGCATCAAGTATTGTTGGTGAACCCCCACCAACTTCAATTGCATCCGACAATATTCTCATATTGACGAGCAGGAACCAGTCGCGATATCCCCTCAAGCTTTCCCTTAATGCTCTATGAACGCTTAGACCAGTTGCGAGTGCGCCTGCAAGCCTTCTCACAATAGGAGTCAAAACACCGTAGTCCCTCTCGGCAAGCATTATTATGCTTTTCTCAGGGCTAAGACCAGTCTTTCTAACCTCTGCTAAATCCCTTATGAACTCTGCAAGCGAGTGGTGAATCCTTCTCTCCCTTCTCATTATACTTAAATAACTGTATGCTGGGCCTGCTGATACTGCAATTAAGCCGGACATTACACTTATAGATAGCATGGATATGTCTTCTATCGAGGGCGTTTCGCCAAGTAGGATCTTGTAGCTTCCTGTTAATGATATGAGTACTAGTACGACGAGTACGCCTAAAGGTATTGAAAGAAGTAGCCAGGCGTAGGGCTCCTTATGGTACGATGGTGTTTTTGGTTGCGCACTATCAATGGCCATTATCATTGCTAATGTGAATAGGGGCATTAGCACGAAACTATACAATATTAGCCCGTTTATGCCACCAAAAGAAATCTTAGCCACAGGAATTATGCCGCTAACTATGAAGAATACATAGAATGAGAGGGTGCCAATTATAGCTAGCGTTATGTATGCCTCGATTATTAAGCCCACACGTCCAGCTATAGACTTTATCTTATCAGAGTGTCTTTGAAAGATTTCTTGAGTTCTTATCTCAAGATAGTGTATTATATCACCACCTGTACGTACGGCTGTAACATAGCCAAGCATAAATTCCTTATAATCCCTTGATGGATGAACATAAGCATTGTGCTCTATAGCTGTTAATGGATCAAAACCGAAGATTTTCATATCCCTTACGATCCTTAAAGCTTCTTCTCTAATAGCTTTAAAAACCTTAAGGTTGGCCAGCATTTCCACTATTTTCTCAGGGGCCATGCCAGCCCTAGCCATGATGGACATATAGGCAGCCATATAAGGTAGCTCCGAGTCTACACCACGTTGCCTTGACCCTTTTTTCGTTGAAGGATAAATAAGCCCTGTGACAAAAACCATTATGGGTATGAAGCCTAAAACTACTACCAGGATAACCTTACTTATTATGGATAAGGAAGACAAGAGAATAAGGATTATGGTCAATAGGGATACAAGTAACGATAAACTAGTATATAGGAGTAGGCGGGCGGCATAAATTGATGGGAAAACTTCTAGGCCAGCTTCACGAATAACTTTTTCTAGCTCAAATGTCCGTGCAAGCTTACGTCCATATCTACCAAAAAAGAGGATAGCTAGCCTATCCAACATAACTGATGTCCTAGGGATCGACTTCTTCTCCGCAACCGTCATTATCTCTAAGCCTCCCATTCTATGGATTCAAAGCCTTTACACATAATAGGGTTAGACCACTCAAGTACAGCTATTGCACCCTTTTCAAACTATGAGGAAGCCGAGAGGTAAAGAAGTCTTTAGAAGATCTCCTCATCAGGAGCTATCATATTAAGTACCCTCTCCCTCTTCTTGTAAAGTATTACGAGTACGGCCCCAATAGCTACTATTGCTATGATGAGTGGAATGTACCTTGCTAGTACCGTAGTAGGGTAGGGCGAGAGAATAACCCTTACCTCTTGTCGCGCCATGAGAGGATCTATATCGAGGCAATAAATCTTGTATCCTGGAGCATCTATGCATACATGGTAGATGCCATAGGGTAGCCTAGCTGTCGCCTCTCCATTGACACTTATGGTCTCGGTGTAAAATGGTATATTGAGGCCAGTGAAGCTTATCTTAGCACCGGTGATAAGTGAGCCAGTATCGTCAAATATCCTTAATGACACTATAAAACTCGTCCTTAAGAGTTCTAGAATAATAGTGGTATCATTCTTTAAGCTCAGAGTTTTCTTGACAGGCTGATAGACCTTGTCTTTGGAGAATGCTTGTAGCGTATGGTTTCCTTTAAGAACATATAGTATTATGCTATTATTCTTTCGTGGCTCTATTGTCCCCACGAGCTTATTGTCTATTAACACTATTATCGCATCTAATGGCGGCGCTCTCGTCAGCTTATCAATAGCTTTCACTAAGAGTTTAGCATAGACTCTGGCCAACGTGATACTAACGTTTAATGGGCCTTTAACAAGAATTCTCTTAGTCGAGTTAGAGTACAATGGTGTTTTATATTTGCCTAAACCAGGCTGAGGAGCCAGCACAATTATATGGGGGCCCTTGTCAAGCATTATTGTTGTGCTCTGTATTCCGGGTTTAAGTAATTCCCTCATCTTGTCATCGACAAGAATTCTTATAGGGACTAGTGGAGGGGCCTTAGTCTCTTCATCTAGTATAGTAATTTTTACAGGGAATTTCATATGTTCAAGCCTAACTATTCTTGTAAGTCCTTCTGGAGGAAGCTTGGGTATCTCTATGACCAGCTTCTTGTATAATGGAGGTTCTCCTTTAGGCGAAATAGAACTGATTACTACAGATACATTACCCTTAACCGGTATTTTAAAGACAGCTGATGTCGAACCGGCTTTAAGCACTCTATTCTCTATTAGCCTACCACGCCATATTACGCTAATATTTACATCTTCCAGAATCCCTTTAGTGCTTATAGGGTCAACAAGAAGGAGGCTAAGCACTCTATTACGCCTACTTATTGTAATATTAATCTTTTCGGAACCAGGCACAACTAGTTTAGCATCTACTTTCCTGTAGATCGAGTTATCCGAAACAGGTGTTACGAAAATTCTATATACACCCTTAGTCAATCTTAGTTCTATAGTCCCTTCACCACTACTGAGAAGCTTCGAAACTCTAAGGACTCCGTTCTCGTCGAGCACAGTAACATTCATAGGCTCGGCGGGAGCCTCACGAGTTAACTCATCAAT
>JBEVCE010000004.1:0-16718 GCA_040514295.1 Pyrodictiaceae archaeon
AACGCTATAGCCTTCCCGTCTGAGGGAAAGTGTCTTTGACCGCTCCGGCTAGTCTCTTCTTCATTAGCCTCTGAACGACTTTATTCTTCTACCATTCTACATCATCATCTCTTGACAACTATTGTTGGCGATCATGGTGTTTATCTTTAAGACTTTTGGCAGAGCTAGAGTACTAGAGGGCTAAAGGTACAATCACCGGGGTTTTTATGGCTGGGGGAATTAGGAAAGTGTGAGTGTGGAACACTTCTACGCCCGTGAGGTTTAGGAGCCTTGAAAATACTGGTAGTAAGTGATTTGCACGGCAATATCTACTCCCTTAGAGCAGTCCTTGACAAGGCAAGGGGCTGGGATGAGATAATAGTACTGGGAGACCTTGTGGACTACGGCCCAGATCCTACGGGGGTTATAGACCTGCTTCGAGAGCATGGAGCCAGGATGGTGAGGGGCAATCATGACCATGCTGTCGCATTCGGTGTTGACTGTAGGTGTGGTGATGAAGTTCACTGGCTTAGCGTGTGGTTTAGAGAGAATGTAACCATGAAGCTAGTGGACGAGCATTCTAGGAGGCTCTTAGCCCAGCTACCTCTGAAGATCAACCTAGAGGCCGATGGGATAGAAATCTATGCTGTCCACGCTGCGCCTAGCAACCCGCTATACGAGTATCTATACCCATGGCTCAGTAATAACGATGTATGTAGGCTATTAAGGAGGAAGTCAGCTAGGCTTGTAGAGGGGGTAAAAAGTGTTGAATGCCCTAAGGGCTTCTACATTATAGGCCATACTCACTACCAGTTCTATAGAATGGTTGATGGGACACTCGTAGCTAACCCTGGAGGTACTGGCCAGCCACGTGATGGAGATCCGCGTGCACCATACATGCTGGTCGATACAGATAGTGGTGGAGTCATGCTATACAGGGTAGCGTATGACATAGAGAAGACCATTAGGGCCCTAGAGGATCTCCACATACCAGAACCCTACATTACTGCATTGAAGTACATGCTACGTTACGCTAGGGTTCCTCCAAGGTCTATGAGGCCTCATAGCCATCCATCACCATCATAGTATGGTGGCTATACTAATGCTTCACGGGGGCTTAAAGCTGGTATTAAGAGGGTTGCTGGAGGCTCACTATCTTATTCTAATGTTCTATAGTATCCAGGGGCAGAGGAGCTTTCTCCTTCTCGCTTCTTCTAGATAGCTTTTTAGCTCTTCGTCATCTACATCATACCACTCTATGTATGCATCTGCTACTGCGTAAACCTCGCCGCTTCTCAGATTAGCTACAACTAGCTCATCTGCCTCTCTCGCCACGAACTCTGCTCCCTCAAGGCTAGCTGTAGGGGCTGCGGCTACAACTACCTGGGCACCTCTCTTTCTAAGAAAACGTACAGCCACTCTCATGCTATAGCCTGTAGCAATACCATCATCAACTACGACCACTCTCATCCCTTTCAGGCTTGGATAGTTTGTGCTTATTCTCACGAGAGCAGCCCTCTTCTTGGCAGCCTCCAAGGCCCTCCTCACCATCTCCTCGAGAACCCTACCTGTAAACCCCATGCTCTCGGCTACAAGCCTATCATACTCTAGTGTACCATCTAGTGCTACAGCGCCAAACCCTGCCTCTGTGGTCCAAGGAAAGGTTATCTTCTTTACGAAGACTATATCGAGGCATGAGCCAAGCCTATCAGCAGCCTCAAGCGCTACAGGAACCCCGCCAGCAGCAATACCGAAGACAGCGTGAACAGTCCCCACAACTTCCAGCAATAGTTCGCCTAGAACTCTACCAGCACTACGTCTATCTTTAAACACGTGCTCCCTCCAACTATAGTCCTCCAAGTATACTATACCATTCCTTCTCTTAACACCAGGAGTCTTGGCCAACAAGCATCCCCATATCATCAACGCTCATACTCTACGCAAAAATCTGGCTGAGAACAAACCTCGACAAAATCTAGTCTAAGCCTCTTCCCCCTTATACTCTCCTCTAGTCTCTCATAAATCCAGGAGGCTAGGATCTCTAGTGTTGCATCCTCGACGCCTAGAACATCGTTTAGGACAGTATGGTCAAGCTTAGACACAACCTTGTCTACAAGCCCCCTAAGTACAGCATAGTCTAAGAGCATACCATGCTCATCAAGCTCTCCATTAGACACACAAATCTTAACACTAAACGTGTGACCATGCATCCTGGACCAGCGTGGATGACTAGAAATCCTCATAGCGGCAGAAAACCACGTGGAGTAGCAAGCCCTGAAACGAGCCATCCCCGGCCACCATAATATGACGCTGCCCTGGAGTAACCGGTCTAGCAATAGCTATTACCATGCTGCTAAATAAGGCTAAAGAAGGATGCAATGATTCAAGACGAGATGAGCAGCTTAAAGCTTATAGGAGAGCCTATGTAACCCCCCATAGATCCCGGAAGCCATAGATCCCAGGAGTTTAGCCATGGCTGATAGCCTTCGTTTTTATGATGCCGGTGTCGAGATTGCTGCAATGCTCCTCCAGGCTAACATAGTTACTGTGCGCGAATGCATTAATTGTGCTGATTCTATAAGGTTTCGTGGTGATAGAGCTAAGCTTGTGATCCGGGATCCTTGTGGAAAAGAGATTCAGGCTACTGCCACCATGCTTATAGCCTCTCGCATTATGTGGAGAGCTAGGTTGTTGTCCAGGGTTTTAAGTTTGGCACTTGCAATTTTCATATCGGTTCTAGTCATACTGGCAGGCTTTATACTCCTAGGTAGCGAAGAACTCTTAGCACTTGTGACTACGCTTGGACTACTAGCTAGTATCGTGGACCACGTGTTTTCTAGGAGGCTGCTGAGCAATATGACTAAGAGGCCTACAAGCTTTATTGAGCCCCCACGGCTACTTGTCGACATCCTGGAGCCCATTGTAAGAGCTTATTGTAGTAAGTGTCGCGTAAGACCCCAAGGCTTTAAGTGCATATTTAGAGGGAGAAGGCTGCTACTTAGTAGAGGACGGGCTTAAGCTATTAGGATGAGCTTCTCTACGTCAGAGGACTGCATGTCAGCCTTCTACCTTGCCGCACTTTCTTGGCGGAAAAAGGAGCGTCCGGCAGCTTCAGAGTAAGCCTGGCTTTAGCTTCACCTTCACTCTTTCTCTCATGAAGTCTAGTAGTCCCTGCTCCTCTAGAACCTTCTTTACATCCTCATCGCTTGCCCCAGGCTCTATGGGTATCTTATAGTCTAATACCTCAATGTGGTTTATGTTCGCTCTTCTCCTCTTGACGCCACTAACGTCCTTGGGGCCTGTTATTAGCACGAAGTTCTCATCTATTATGTCTACTATGACACATTTTCTCCCGGCCTCTCTACCTCTTATCTTAACACATAGTCTTCCGACCTCGATTGCAGGCATGGCTATAAAATCCCTCCTCTTGAGAAGGCTCTCGCGCTACTTAGTCTCCCCGTGTCTAGCTCTCGACCGTGTATGCTCACAAGGTTCTTTTAAACTTTATCTTTTCTCGGGCCACCGCAGTTATCGAGACTGTATTTTCTCCCTATTATCCTGCACACCGTTTCCTTTATTATGGTGTAGGCGTCGTTTATTGATAGCTTTGCCGTGTTCAGTACTAGGTCAAATATGGAATAATCTGTAATGTCTACTCCATAGTACCTAGCATAGCGCTCTAGCTGCATCTGCTCCCGTGTTATGGTCTCCCTGGCGACATCTCTTATGCTCCTAGACTCCCTGGCTGCTATCCTCCGGATCCTCTCCTCTAATGGTGCCGTGACATAGATTACTACGTCGGCGATGCTCCACACTATCCATGCAACTAGATGGCCCTCTATCACAACTCCTCCACGGCGGGCTATCTCGAGGACCTCCTGGTCTATCTTAAGGTCTATTCTCGGATCGCTAGAAGCAAGTCTATTGAACTCTTCCAGGCTCATCCCGGCCTTTCTGGCCATCTCTCGAAAGACGTGGCCAGCTGAATGATAGGCTAGCCCTAGGTCTCTTGCAAGCATCTTGGCATAGGTTGTCTTACCGCTTCCAGCTGGGCCGCTGATAGCTATCGTGGGACCCTGCTTAGCCTGCCTCACTAGCTACACCACAAGCCTTTCTGCCCGAGGAAGCGTGTGGAGAAAGGCCCCGCGACTACAGAGTGGCTATAGAGGAGGGCTAAGCTTGTCTCCCAGCTAGTATCTCGGAGAGCTGTAACGCTACTAAGCTCCTAACCTGCCTCTTTAGGAGCTTGGCCAAGCACGATGAACATAGGACTCCACCATACATTCTCTCCGGTCTACGCTCCGTTTTGGCGAGTTTTCTTAACTCTACAGGTCTTAGCCTAGGTACACCGTTTAATGGTTTACCGCATATGGCGCACCTGGCAGGCCCCGGCCTCCTCTTCTCATAGTGTATCCTAGTTTCTCCCCCTGGTGTACGTACTTTGACCTTTCTCCTGCTACTAGTCCGGTAAGCTGGCCTAGGCATCTCCGCCGCCCCTGCCTTTCAAAACCACTAGGGGCTAGGATTTATAATAGTGGTGGTTTATGTTCTTCTAGTCTTCAGAATCCTCCTAGCTAGTGTCATGGAGAAGAAGCTTTCCTGGATTAGCGGGAAGAATGCTAGGTAGCTTATTAACAGGATTAACGATGATTCTAGGAAGCAGCCCTTCTTAGTGGCTACCGCGATTACTGGTGGACAGCAGCGTGTAGGGAGAGGTATTAAGACTGAGGCTGTTGAGAGGACGGAGGCAAAGTAAAGTGGGAGTAGGAGTAGGAGTCTATAGAGGGAAGCTCTTGTCACGGTTCTCCTCCTGCTAGCAACCTCTATCGATACCTTCCTGATCTTTCTCTCAGCCCTTTTATCCCTCCTCTTCTCGACAGCCTTGTACTCTGCTAAGGCTTTTTCCAGCTGAGTCTTAGCCTCAATATATCTTAAGGGCTTATAGGTGTAGGTGAATATGAAGTCTGCTACCAGTAGGGATGCTAGTGCTATCAGCATTACATAAAGTATTAGAGCCGCCGAGTATAAGCCTCCTAGATTCAAGCTAGCTTATCCTCACATAAGCTTCTCTATGAGAGATACGATGTCTCGAGCCGCGCTAGAAGGATCCCCCTCGACGTTCATCGTTATATAGACGCTTGCTGCAACCTCGACAGCGCTAGCCATTGCCGCTGAGCGCGCCATCTCCATCAGAGTTTTGACAACATCTATGCTCGCTAGGTCGCTTCTAACCCGAGTCTTATCCCTACGCTGTCTAGCAACAATATCCTCCGGCCTACTCTCGATCAATACTATGGAATCAGGTTTAAGCTCTGTAACAACACCCCGTGGGAGGCCTGGCCAATAGCCTGTATCGGTCTTTATAACTGCGTGTGTGTCGACAAGTAGAACCCCTTCTGGATCCAGCCTGCTAGATGCGTGAGATACAATGCTTTTAGCCGCATATTCTTGTAGTTCTAACTGTTTCCTTAAAGGGAGGTGGCGTAGCTGGTCACGGTGCTCTACGAGGCCTAGTCTCTTAGCCTCTTCGAGCATGAAGTCCCCGAAGTTTAATATTAGGTGGTTTATGGCTTTATCGGTGAGCATTTTATCTACTATGCTTAGGACCGTGGTCTTGCCTACCCCAGGGACGCCTGTAACTATGATGGTTTTGAAGGGGTTTCTCTCAATCAATGTAGAGCACCCAGGGCCCGGAGCATCTAATGGGATGTAGGGATAGGGGCTGGAACAGGCTTTCCCGTGAAGGACTATAGGGGCCTAGCCTAGGGACTTAAAAACCCCGCTGGCTAGGCTCCCTCGATGATCCTCCTCAGCATCGGGTACATCTCTAGCGTCCTTTCATAGCTTAGCTGTGTGTAGAAGCTGTAGAGTATGCCTACTAACAATATCAGCCCTGATCCTGTACCGTAGGCGCCGAAGATACTGGCTATCACTGCTATAGCGCCTACTATGAGGGAGCTTATTATGGTTAGGGGATATATGTATCTAGCTAACAAGGATTCTAGTATTCTTGGGTTCCTACGTAGCCCTGGTACCTCTAGGCCAGACTTTAGTATATTCTCGGCCTGCTTCTGAGGGTTAAGTCCAGCCACCTCGACCCAGATGAAGCCAAAGACTAGCGAGAGGGCTAGCCATATCACGGAGAATATTAGCAGGTGCACGGGATCCGAGAGGGCTTGTAGAAGGCCGTGAGGCGGGTTGGCATAGTAAGCTATAGCCGCCGTGGCCTTGGTGACCGGGTGATTTGCTCCCACGAAGGAGGCGAGCATGTTGGCCAGGATTCTTAGGTCAGCTGCTGTTATGCCCACGAAGAGTATAGGTATGTTTGTCACATAGATGAAGTTGAGGGGTATACGGGACTTGACTCCACCATACCTGGGGCTGGTAACCGGTATGTAGACCCTCATAAGCTGAAGGTAGATGAGAACTACTATAGTGACTACTGTCGTGATTAAACCTACTAAGTCGGGATAGCTGTATCTCAGGATAGCTGGGTCACCAGTCATTATCACGTGCGTTAGCCATCCATAGTATTGTACACCCCCTTCTCTAGTTGGTATAGGTGTTAGCCCTGCAAGCTGCCACGCCATTCCCTTCATAACACTAGCTACGATTATCAGGCTTAGGGCCGAGCCTATACCCCACCCCTTCTGCGACATCTCGTCAAACCACATTATTATGAGGGTTGCTATAAGGAGTTGTACTACTACGAGAATTCTAGGCCCAACTCCTGCCGGGCATGTTCCTGGGACACCCATTGCTGGCATCCAGAAGGCGCAGCCTACGGAGTAAGCCGAGGCCTCTAATAGAGCGAAGAGCAGGGTTAGGGTCCTCTGAGCATCCATGAAGAGCCTTCTATCCCTAGGCTTTGACAAGTCTAAGTCTAGGAAGCCTCCTCCTACAAGCACCTGTAGGACTATACCAGCTGTGACTATCGGGCCTATGCCTAGAGTCATTAGTGTTCCAGTATTCATTCCTAGCAGTATGCTTGTGAGGGTAGGGCTCTGGACACCTTTAAGCATAACACCATAGAGAGGGACCTCACTCATGATGTAATAGAGTACTAGTATGATGGCTGTCCATGCAAGCCTAGCTGGTAGGCTAGGCCTTCTAGCAGGCTTCTCGACGCTTGGGATATACCTGGAGAGAGCGGCAATAGCTTCTAGGACTCCCATGGACCCTCCCAGTAAATATCTGTTGCCAGGGGTAAGAATCGTTCAGCGTCTTACATGAAACTAAAGCTAACCAGATAGTGTGGTGGGGCATAGGAGTAATAAATCCTGTGTCTTAAGGCTACTCTTCTTCTCTCTCACCGCTTAGGAGTACTACTTCCCCACCAGCACTAGCAATCTTGTTCACAGCCTCTTCTGTAGCTGATTCTACGAGCACACGGATCTTGTGCGTTACCCTGCCCCTCCCTAATAACTTGTTATAGCCTAGCTTAGAGAGGTCAACTACGTAGAGGTCTCCTTCCCTCGATGCAAGCCCCTTCTCTACTAGTGCCTCGAGGGATTCGTCGAGCTCGCCCACATTTATGCCGACAACCTTCTTTTCTAACTTAGGGGGCCTGTTGAACCCGTGTTTACCAAACCATGTTGGAGCGTATTTTACAACCCAGGACCACATGTGCTTATGCATTCCTGCTGCACCGAAGCCACCCCTACTACCGCTTCCACGATGCTGGCCTATTCTACCCCAGCCCATAGTTCTAGTCCTACCGCGTAGTCTCCTACTCTTCTTCCTCTTTCTCACAACCACCTCAAGGACACCTCCATCCTGTCCTGGATGAGGCTAGAGCATCCTCCTTATCAGCTCGTTTATGGCCGGACCCCTATAGCCTAGCTCCCCCCCAGCGCCATAGGGTTTCTTGATACTACCTCTAAAGCCTCCACGCGGGGGATGTAGTCTAAAGACGGGCTTTATTATCCATCTTTTCCTAGCTTTATCATAGAGCTTGTGTAGCATTATCTCCCCGGAGAGTAGTTTGTCGGCGAGATCCTCTATGCTTGAAATCTTTAGTGTCTTTTGGAGATACTCTGGCGTTATCGGCTTATCCCCAGGGATTCTACCACGCGTCCTAAGGAGTTCTATGAGGGTGTCTCTCGATATTTCGCCCCATGTTATCCAGTCCTTAGCCTTATGTAGCATCCCATCAATGCCTGGAAGGATCGAAGGATATAGCACGCAGTGGAATTTCCTATGGAGTCTAAGTAGTCTAAGTGTGTATTCCACGTCAGGCGGTACTCCGACCCTGCCTCTAAGCCTAATTATGGCATACAGGTCTAGCTGCCTAGGCTTCTCAGCTACAGCCGTACCTACAGCCGTCATGCTATTCTCTCCTCCTAATAGCGCTAGCTCCAGTCGGCTGGAGTAACAATTTTAAAGGTCTGCTTGAGTGCATTAAAGGTCGCCTTAACGAAGTTTATGGTGGTCCTGGTTTCCCCCAGCGTCTGGCTCCAGACATCCTTTATCCCGGCAAGCCTTAGTACAACCTTCCCAGCATCTCCTATTACAAGCCCAGTGCCCTTGGGGGCAGGTTTTAAAGTTACAACGACACTACCACTTTTGCCGCGGACAGTGAATGGTACACTATGGGGCTCTCCGCAGAGGCACTCCCAGCTACCACACCCTCTCCTCACTGGTATGATGTTTAGCTTGGCGTTTCTTATCGCCTTCTCCATTGCCAGCCTAATCTGCCTGGCCTTGCCCTGGCCTACTCCTACTATGCCATTCTCGTTGCCAATTACGACTACAACCCTAAACCTGTTTATCCTGCCGGCATCAGTCATCTTCTGTACTAGTGTGACGTCTACAGTCTCGTATTTCAGCTCTGGGCCTATTAGGTAGTCAACTATCTCAGGCTCTAGTATTGGTAGGTTCCTCTCGAAGATCTCGTGTATGCTCCTAATTTTACCCTCCTTGACGAGCCTACCCACATAGGTTCTAGGCTTCCACTCGACCTCCAAGTCCTCTTGTGGTAGGCTCACTGTGCAGTCACCTCCTCTACACCTGTCTCTTTAAGGACATCTCGATAATCCTCTAGTATCTTACGCTTAACCTCCTCGAAATGCTCGGGTAAGGCACGAGGATCTAGGCCTCGTGCAAGGTAGAGGGAGAACCTGGTTTTGAACAACTCTGGATCCTGTTTCTCGAGGATCTCGGCGTAGCGCGCTATGTGCTCGCCCCGTATCCTGTCCTCCCCGGGTAGGATCTCCTCACTATAAGGTATCTTCAGCCCAGCATCAACAGCTCCCTTTAAGGCTGCAAAGACCCTTGCACCCTTAGTAGGCCTATGAAGACCTATGTCAAGTACCGCCTCCCTTATACCCTCCCTTAGAGCCCTTAGCCCAGCTAGAAGGCCTGTAAGATAGGCTGCTGGAGTGTTCTTTGTACCGCCTAACCAGCCATATCTCTTAACAAGCTCCCTACTATGAGCCGCAGCTACTGTTACATCGCCCTCGGGCCTGGCTATGATGACCTGGACCCATATGTACTGGTTAGTTCTCCTAACAACGAGTCTAGGCCTACGAGAGATTATCATTTTATACCTCTTATAGTAGTTGGTCTTGCCCTCCCTACGCCTCCTCCTAGGCACTTTATACCTTGGGCCGCGGGCCATCACCTACATCCTCTCCTAGCGTAATTAACTTGCCCCTACCAGGGACTCCTTCCAACCGTAAGCCTAAGGGGCTGAACCTGGTATACGGGGGCTCTCTAGTACTAAGGCCTAATAAATGTTAAGGCCTTGAAGCAGGTATCATGGGGTATTGAAAAGGGTTTCACGAAACCATCCTACCTTACATTATACCCATGCTCGCGTAGCCAGCGTTTTAAGTCAGCAAAGGTTGGGAACATTCCTCCCTTAGCCCACATGTATAGCTTCCTATAGGTCCTTCTATCGATGACGCCTTGATCTCTGAGCCATTTAAGGAACCTCCTCATCTTCCTAATCCTGTTCATCCACACCCTCTTTGGATTCGTCCTAGCTGAAGCTGCGCCCTTCCTACTACCAGGCCCCCTCCTCCTACCCTTCTTCCTAGCTTCATGCCTCTCCCTCCATCTACCTCTACTAGGTGATACCTTGGGCTTGACAGCTATAATGCCCTCCTTTATCAGCTTCTTTACCTCCTCCCTTGTTATAGCATTAGCTACGTCATCTAGCCTCGTAGGATCTATCCATATCCTAGATACGCCTACGCCTAAGATCTCGGCTGCAAGCCTCTTCTGCATTGTAAGATCCGGGGCCATGGAGTCACACCTCGTTTGCTACCCTAAACCCCTTCTCTCTAGCATACTTCACGAGTTCTATCCTCTTCCTTAGCCCTACACTAGAGGATATGTAGACGATGTGGCGAGCAGGGTCCAGGCTCTCTAGGTCGCGCTTACTAGATACGACTACAGGTTCTAGCCCTGAGGGGTGTAAGCCGCGTACCTTAGAGGGCCCCCTATAGCCTATCTCAACTATGGGTGGATAGCCCTTAAGCCTAAGCCTCATCTTGTTATCAATGCCCTTAGGCTTCCTCCATTTAGGGTCGTTCTTGAACTTCGGGAACTTCCACCATAGCGTACGATAGAAGCTTGGCCTTTTAGACTTTAGTAGTCTTCTAAGCCTTAGTAGTCTCTCGAGTTCAGCCCTC
The DNA here is from genome assembly GCA_040514295.1 of Pyrodictiaceae archaeon. Lineage (GTDB taxonomy): Archaea > Thermoproteota > Thermoprotei_A > Sulfolobales > Pyrodictiaceae > JBEVCE01. Next base: position 10,617 of record JBEVCE010000004.1, read on the forward strand.
CCTACGTGCTCCCCGCTCTCACTCATCTTACTCCATCACCTCCTTCGAGTAAATGTATATGCCGTCCACGAAGACCCTCCTATCCTTATCCTTAACTTTGGTGGCTTGCTCTATGTTTGCAGCAGTCTGGCCTACAGCCTCTATATCTATTCCTTCGACTATAATGTCATCGCCCTCAACCTTTACTGTTACATTGCCATGTATCCTGGCTACTCTAGGTGCTTTCTCGCCTAGGAAGTTCTCTATGAGTACTTTGTCTCCTTCAACCTTTACCGATATGGGGAAGTGCGAGTATATTATCTTGAGCTTGTAGCGATAACCTTTTGTGACACCTGTGATCATGTTCTCTATGTGGGAGGCTATTGTACCTACAAGGGCTTTTCTCCTCCTGTTAGCGAAGTACGTTTCAACAACAACCTTTCTCTCGTTCTCGTCATAGACTATCTGTACTCCTCTTGCATGCGAGAAGTCCCTTTCAAGCCTACCCTTAGGACCCTCAACTATAACCTTCATCCCGTCTACGGTTACCTTGACATTTTCGGGGACACTTATCTCCTCAAGCACGTGGACAGCCTTAGCCATGACCCAGCACCCCCATTCTCCACGCCATGGCTGTAGAGGATCTTCGGCAGGAGGATAGCGACTACCAGACGTATGCTAGTAGTACGCCGCCTATCCTCCTCTGTATCGCCTCTTTATGGGACATTACGCCCTGGCTCGTGGATATTATTAAGATGCCTATATCCCTGCTGGGCAGGTATTTTCGAAGCCATTCAGGCATTTTGAGAAGCTCTCTATACTTTACTGAGAACCTAGGCTTTATAACGCCACACTTATTTATCCTGCCTAGTAGTCTTACCCTTATCTTACCCCATCTACCGTCATCGATATACTCGAACTCGCCTATATAGCCCTCTCTCTGCATGACACGCAACACTGATGCTATCAGTCTAGAGGCTGGCATTATCACTACTTCTGGCTTAGCCCTCATCTCAGCATTCATTATACTTGCCATGGCGTTTGCAAGGGTATCGAGCATTGTCATACCTCACTCACCTATGGAGACTCCTTAGCTGTATTTTCTAAAGCCTAGGCTGACTGCTATCTCGCGGAAACACTGTCTACACAGGTATAGGCCATACTTTCTTATAACAGCATCCCTACTACCACATCTCTGGCATTTGATCCTGCCACGCCCGACTCTTACTATCCTAGGCGGCCTATACTTGCCCATCCAGACCTACACCTCTCCTATTCTCTCCCAGGTTCTAGGAGCTACCCCTCTATAGCTATACCGTAAGTCTGCGCTAGGAGCACCATGGCCTCCTCCTTGGTTACCCTATGCCTTCGTGGAAGATGCCTTTTCCTAGCCCTCCTCCGCCTAATAATCCTATAGCCTTTTCGCTCAATAGTTATAGCTACATCCATCCCGAATATGCCTATCTCGGGATCGTACCTCATTCCTGGTATCATTATGTGCTCCTTTATCCCAAACGATACGTTACCCATATCGTCGAACTGTGATGCGCGAAGACGCCAGCCGATAGCCTCAAAGGCTTTACGTAGGAACTCATCTGCTTTCCTTCCCCTAAGAGTAACCATTACTGCTATTGGCTCGCCCCTTCTTATCCCAAAGTCCCTTATGGTTTTCCGTGCCCTTCTTACTGAAGGCTTCTGTCCTGTAAGCTCTTCGAGGACCTTAGCAGCCTTTTGGAGCCTCTCGCCAGACTCTCCGACACCTATGTTGACTGTGACTTTGGCTATGAAGGGTCTTAGCATGGGGTTCTTGTTCCACTTAGAGAGTATCTCAAGAACTCTATCTTCTGGTAATGGTAGTTTGAGCCGGGTTGCTTGTATGGCCTCGCTCACTTCCATGCACCCTCTGGTAGTGTTATCCAGGGCTCCGAGTCAGGTGGGGCTATTACGAAGACATAGTCTAGGCTCGTCTGGAACTTATCACCACGGGCATCCTCGAGGGTCACTATGCTCCTATATCTTCTTATGCCACGGTGTATTGAGATTATCCTGCCAACTCTACCAATGTTTCTACCACCAAATACTATTGCTAAGCTACCCTCCTGGAGAGGAGCATAGTCTACTAGCTGCTGTTCGGGTAGGGTGAACTTAACCGTGCCTAGAGTCATATACTGTTTCGCTTCAGGAGGATTGACAGGATCAGAGACCCTTATCAGAATGTTGCGGCCATCATGGAGATGTAGCTGGATGTGGCCACCCTTAACAGTACTCTTATCCTCTATCCTAGCTATCTTAAATCTAGCCTCCTCGTCGTCTATAGGCTGGAGCGTGAAGAAGCGTATAGGGTAGGGTAGGACACGGTACTTCTCGCCAGTGTCAACAATCTCTATGACGTCCATGAAGCCTACTGGGTACTTATAGTTCCTTCTAACCCTACCATCTATCTTGAAATGACCCTCCGCTATAAGCCTCCTAGCCTCCCTAGCAGTCTTAGCGTAGCCGAAGACGTCGCGGACTAGTATGAGGAGTGGAATAGACCTATTAATTGGATGAGGGCCTGGAGAAGGCTTTACTGTGAAGACTCCTACCTTAGCTCTAACAGGCCAGAACTTTGGGGCTGCTAGTGTCTTTAAATGTCTTCTTCCACCCATCCTCGCCATAGCCTACCACCCTAGCCAGCCTCCTGCCCTACTTCCTCCTTTTCAACTTTTTCGGGGGAAGCAGTGCTAGCCGCCAGTAGCTCTTTTGTACCATGTAGGAAGCGAAGATATTGTTCTCTAAGCCTCCTCTTACGTTCTATGAGTTCTCTACGCTTCTTATCATCAAGGTTAAGCTTGACTATCATTACGTTCGAGGGGTGTATTGGATAATACTTAGGCTCACCCCGAGCATTCTTCACAGTTACGCCTTCGATGTAGATCCTCATCCTCCTAAGATCAACCTTTACTACCTTACCCTTATGACCCTTCCAGTTGCCTCTTAGGACAACGACCTCGTCGCCGCTACGGACTGGTAGACTCCTTATACCATACTCTTTTCTTAGCTCAGGGGAGAGGGGTGCTGCCATAATCTTCCTACGCTTGTGTAGAGGGGCTTGAAAGAGGGCTCTTCTCTGCTTACGCGGCTGACTCGATTTTGTCCACTTCACGGCTCCTCCACCTATAGGGCTTAAATTACTATGCTGGCTATGCTAGCTATCTTAGGCCATCTCTCTGCTGCTTCCTTGGCTACTGGGCCATGTATCTCGCTTCCCTTGGGAGTACCCTCAGGTGTAACAATGACCACGGCATTATCCTCGAATGCAATCCATGTTCCATCGGGTCTTCGATAGGGCCTCCGCTGCCTAATCACTATAGCTCTTACAACCTGCTTCCTCATCTCAGGTGTACCTTTTTTGACTGTGACAACCACCATGTCTCCTACTCCTGCTGGTGGTATCCTTCTAAGCCTGCCCTTGTAGCCTATAACGCCTATTATCTGAGCCTCCCTAGCGCCACTATTGTCGGCTACTTTAACGTAACTCCCCACCTGTAGCCCTGTATTAATCCTTCTTCTAGACCCGCCTGCTGCAGCACCAGCTTTCGCCAAAACGTACACCCAAGCACACAGCGTTTAGAGCGGGTAGGGCTATTTTAGGGTGACGTAGGCCTAAGAGGTTCTATGGGGTCTTAAAGAAGGAGGTAGAGGTGGATGTGCTGGGAGAAGGCTGGGAGAGGACTAGGGAGCTAGCTCCTCTTAACTATACCTAGGACTACGAAATGGACGGTCTTTGCTATAGGCCTTGTCTCGCCTATGATGACTACATCGCCTTCCTTGGCGTCTATGCATGGCGGGTTGTGTGCATGTATTCTGCTACGCCTTCTCTCATACCTCCTATACTTCCTGTCGTAGTAGAGATACTCTCTCTCGACAACTACTGTTCTCTGCATTTTAGCCTTAATAACGACCCCCTGAAGTATTATTCCTCTAACCCTTATCTTGCCATGCCATGGGCATAGAGGATCATTACATGTCTTCTCGGGAGGCTTAACCCCGGGAATGCCTATGTTCCTAGCTTCAAGCGACAAGGCTACATCCACACCCTCCTTACCCTCCTCCTAACCCGCTCGGGAAGCGTGCCTACGAGTTCTTCGCCGCTAATATAGACTTCTCTCCCGCTGGGCAACTTAATGAGGAAGAGCCCGTCCTTTTTAAGTATTGTCTTTACGCGCCTACTAGACTTGTCTAGTACTCTTATAGTATTTTTCGTTTCGTCTATAATAACCCCTTCGACCCCCACTAGGCTGGGATCAGAGTGGAGTACTACCTTACACTCTAGCCCAATAATGTTAAGGAGGGGAGGAGTCCTTCTTCTACGAGGCCTCAAGAAGAATATTCCCTATAGAGGAGGCACGCTAGCCCTGGGATTCCTCATGCCTAATGCCCAGCTCTTCCTCGCGAAGCGATGTGAGGATCCTAGCAATAGTCTTTCTTATCGCCCTTATGGCTCCAGGATTCTCGAGGGTACCCATGGCTGCCTTCAGCCTTAGCTTTGCAAGCTCCTCTCTCAGCTCACGCAGCTTTTTAAGCCTTTCCTCTCTACTCATCTTCCTAATATCATTCATCCTGAGCGCGTATTTCCCGCCCATAGCTTGACACCCTGGTGCTTAGCTAGCTGCTTCGCCACCCTCACCCTGGGCTTGACCAGCCTCCCCTACTTGCTGGAGGGCTTTTTGCTCCAGACTCTCTCGAACCTCCTCGATAAACTCCTTGACCTCCTCCGGCTCCTTTATCCGCACATAGTCTGCCGTCCTGCCTGGCTTGACTATTGTGACCTCTATTCCATAGACCCCTGGCTTTAGGAGTACATGCATAACCGCCCTATCAACTATGTACTCGACATGGTGGCCGGTGCTGTAAACCTTGCCCCATCTCAGCTTCTCGTACCTAGCCCTCTCAGTTCTAAGCTTACCACTGATAACTATCTGTGCTCCTATAGCTCCAGCATTTATTATCCTTCTGAGCATTACTGCCGCAACCCTTCTATGAAAAGCACCTTTCTCCATGAGCACTGCTATCCTCGATGCGACTACCCTTGCGTTTAGATCAGGGTTCTCCACCCTCCTCACGGTTATCTGGGGGTTTTGGAGGCCGAAGTAGTTCTCAAGGATCCTGGCAAGCCTCCTTATCCCCTCACCCCTACTACCTATTATCATGGCTGGCCTCTCAGCGTCTATGAACACCCTCGTTCCCAGCGGGAACCGGATTATCTTTACCCCGGCGTAGCCCGCCCTATAGTACTTTTTAGCTAGGAACTCGTCTATCTTGGCCTGGAGCATAGCTGTCTTGACGAAGTATTTCTTTATTAGTACCATGGCTACTCCTCCTCGGCAACAATGATCTCTATATTACTGTAGTGTCTGAACTTTGGAGTACTTCTGCCGAAGGCTCTAGGCATCCACCGCTTTAGTATCCTACCCTTATGGACAGCTATGTGGATTATTCTAAGCCTATCTGTATCAAGACCTTTACCTTCAGCATTGTTTACCACATTATCGAGGAGCTTTAATAGATACTTCGCTGCTTTAACAGGATATCTCCCCGCAGGCCACTTGTACTTGCCTGCTAGCCCCCTGTGATGAGCTTGTTTGCCGCTATACCTTCTAACAGGTACGGGCTCCTTTAGGTCTCTTACAGCCTCAAGAAGCCTCCTAGCCTCGTCAACCCTCTTACCCTTAAGTAGCCTGGCAAGCTCCACCACTTTCTTATACGATATTGGTACATCCCACATCATGGCCTTAGCCGTTTTCTCCTCGTCAACTCTTACAGAGTAGTGCCAGACAGGCATCACGCTTCCCTCATAGCATCTAATCCCCCTACCCATACGCCTAAACGAGAAAGGCGCTAAAACTCCCTTAAAAACACAACTAGCATCGCATGGTATGATTAGTGGGAGGAGCTGGGGCCTAGGGGTGGAGCCTCCCCCTCTCATAGAGGCCCGTGGCTTCACGGGTTGCTCGAGGGGGCCTCCACTGCTAACTAAGGTATCTCCAGGCTGGGGGAAAAGTATATTGTGCTTTTTCTAGAGTATTCCTAGCCTAGCCGCTATCTCAGAGGCACTATAGCCCTTACTAAGCTTTACGTAGG
>JBEVCE010000005.1:0-4417 GCA_040514295.1 Pyrodictiaceae archaeon
GTATTAAGAAGGGAACATAGAGTAATACTTTTGACTACATCACCCCATCTGCCACAATTGGTGAATTGGCTAAGAGGTCTTGGAATAAACTATATTATCCCATCAAGCCTTAACGATATATCGATGATTATCAATGATGCCATTAAGTATGACGATTTGATCATAATAGATGAAGAACTAGCTATAAAGATAAATGTAGGAGCAAAGAAAGAGAAGCCTACTGTTCTAGTCCTTAGAAAGGAATGGAGCTACGAGGATATAATTATGAGGATTTTTAGGAGTATAAAGGACAGAATTCGCGAGGCCCTCGTAGGCGTGGATCCAGGTAGCTTGTGGACGGTGGTCATGATAGCTGATGGGGCCCTCCTTTCATATAAGAAGCTAAGAACAGTACAAGAACTTATAGAATATATCTGCAATACTCTTGTACTTTTAAGGCCCGATAAAAGCATTATACGTATAGGGTCTTCGTTCTCTATACTAAGTAGTGCGGACGACTATAAGGAGATTATACTCAATCTTAAACGAAAATGTCGTGGCCTATCCCTCCTAGCTGAGATAGTCGACGAAAGAGCCTCTACAAGCGATCAGCTCATACCAGCTATTCGGGGAGTAGAGAAGAAACTTGATAATGATGTAAAGGCGGCTTTAAGGATTGCCTTAAGAAAAGGTATTAGCATATTGGTGTAATCATGAAGGCTACAGTAAGGCTTAGGGGAGGCTCAGTTCTAAGAGTCATAGGTCCAGCTAAGATTAGGGTAAAAGAAGGTAGTATAATGATTCAAGGCGCAGTATTTGAAAGGAGTGACGAAATAGAGATTAGCAAGTATAGGAGTTATGGCGTGAAATGCTTAGACGACGCTGTTATAGACGTTGATGTTGGGACAGGTGGTGCTCTAGAAGAACCTCTATCCGGCGAGGAGGTTGTAGAGGAATGGTATAGAGCATCAGAACAGCTTGTTCTCGGAAAATGTAGAGTGGTCATGGTCTTAGGGCCTACTGATTCAGGCAAATCTAGCTTAGTAGCGTTCATCGCCAACCGTGCCATCATGAGAGGATACAAGGTGGGCATCATTGATGCAGATGTAGGTCAATCCGATATTGGGCCTCCAACAACGGTGAGTGCGGCTATCCCTCAAAGGCCAATACTATGGCTTAGAGAACTTGAACCTCTCTTAATACGTTTCATAGGCTCTATAACACCTCAGAAAGTTGAGTGGAAGATAGTAACAGCCATAGTAGACCTATATTGGAGACTTAAGGAGCATGGTGTCGACATGGTTCTAATAGACTCCGATGGCTGGTTTAGTGAGCTTAAATCAATAGAGTATAAGCTTGAAGCGCTAAGACTCCTTGGCGGCGGATCAATAGTAGTCTTGCCTGGCACCCAGCCTGAGGCGAAAAGAGATCTACTAGCCATAATAGAAAGGGCTAGGCCTGGCAACTGCGATATAATGAAGCTACGTACACCTATTATAAGGCGAATCCGAAGAAGAGAGGAAAGGAGGATACTAAGGGCGGAAGCCTATAGAAAATACTTTAGTCGTTGCATAAAGCAGCAGGTAAGCTTAGATAGCGTGTCAACTAGCGGTTTTTACCCGTTGGCTTTAAGCCAGTATAAGACTAGCCACCCTGAACTCTACAAGCTTGTTGGCGAAGACTTGGGAGGCCTATTGATTTCAAGTAGTGCAATCTACATAGTGTTGAAGGAGCAAGCACCTAGAGAAAAATTAGCTAAAATTGTAGAGGTTATAGGGGATAAAGCCAAGATTGTAACCTCTGATAAGCTTAAAGGTCTACTGTTAGCATTACATGATGAGAGTGGCATCGAGAGAGCGCTGGCTATACTGACTGACATTGATCTTGAGAAGCACCTTATAGAAATCTGTACCCCTAACCCCTTAAATAAGATAACACATATAGTTTTCAGCAACATACGGCTAGGCCCTGACTATAAGGAAGAGGTGATTTAAACACCCTTGACCCTTAGTCTAGGCTCTTTAGACGAGTACTTATCACAAATACCTAATAACATGATAGTTAGACATGAAGCACCAGTAGACACGGACTATACTCCTTCAAGACTAATAAGGGAGGCTGAGAAAAGAGAAAACATTATATTGTTTAAGGTTAAAGGATACGAGCCCTTAGTAGTGGCAAACCTCATTCCATCTAGGAGAATCCTTTACCAGGCTCTTGGCGTTAAAGACGATATAGAGGCTTATAGTAGGTTACTAGAAGCCTACAATATCGAAGAAGAAAGTGTGGATTATGGAGAGTTTAGTAATTATTTCAAGCCATTAGAAGAGAACTGGATTCGCATGTTACCAGCACTAAAGTTCTATAAAGGTGATGGAGGCCCATACATAACGTCGTCGATAATAATTGCTTGTCTAGAAAGCATATGTAATGCCTCAATACACCGTATGATGCGAATTAGCGAAAGAAAGTATGCAGTACGTGTCGTTCCTAGACACTTACATTATATGCTTAAGACTATGGAAGCGAAGGGCAAGGGTTTACCGGTTGCAATAGTTATAGGAGTACATCCGTTAGTCGAGCTTGCAGCTGCTATGTCTCCTCCCTACGGTGTCTTCGAGTTACTTGTAGCCTCGAAGCTTCTTGGCGGCTTGAAGCTATGTAGAACGCAGCTATTCTCTATACCTGTTCCTTGCGGCTCATCCATTGTTATTGAAGGGGTTCTTGGCCCAGAGCGTGCTAAGGAGGGTCCCTTTGTGGATCTCTTGGGGCTTTACGATGCTGTTAGATTAGAGCCTGTGCTTGTAGTTCATAGAGTATATGTGAATAGAAAGCATAGAGTGTTCTTCAGAGTTATTCTCCCTGGAGGCCTTGAACATAAGCTTCTAATGGGGTTTCCGAGAGAGGCACAAGTCTATCATAGTGTTGCACGTGTTGTTCCATCAGTTAAGAAGGTTAGGCTTACAATGGCTTCGGGAATGTGGCTTCATGCTGTAATCTCTATTAAGAAACAGCATGAGGGTGACGCCAAGAATGCAGGGTTAGCGGCATTAGCAGCACATACTAGTCTAAAGCATGTGATAGTCGTAGACGATGATATAGATCCTGATGATCCATGGCAGCTTGAATGGGCTATAGCTACAAGGTTTAGAGCTGATAGAGACCTAGTCGTGATTAATAACGTTAGAGGCTCTACCCTAGACCCTTACTCACCAGATGGTCTTACAACAAAGCTTATTATTGATGCGACAGCGCCATTAGCAGATAAAGAGAGGTTTAGCAGAGTTGAGTGACCCTAGGTGGGAGCAACATGTATCTCACTAAAGAGGAGGAGCTGATGCTAGCCGGAGAACATGGCGAGGCTATACAACTTGCAATGAAGGTAATCGTAAGAGTTGGCGAAGCACTTGGCGCTGAAAGGCTCGTGAAAATCACTCACGCACATGCCTCTGGTATCTCCTATTTAAATATTAGCGAAGAAGGTTTTAGCTTCATAACAAATCTTGCACGTAAAGGAGGACGTGTAAGAGTATTTTCCACCTTTAACCCCATAGGCCAATGCTTGTGTCCCAACCCTTTAATAAATAACCCGATAGTCTTGAGGAAGCAGTCGCTAATCCTAAAGGCCCTGCTCAATATGGGATTCAAGTACTCGGCTACATGTACGCCATACTTTCTTAGGAAACCTAAGCCGGGCGAACACCTGTCATGGGGAGAATCAAGTGCCGTAGCAGTAGCTAACAGCATTTACGGTGCAAGAACTAACAGGGAGGGAGGCCCACTTGCATTAGCATCGGCTCTAACTGGTAGGACGTATTATTGGGGATTACATATTCCAGGCAATAGGCGTCCAACTATCATTGTTAGGATAGAGAAAAACGTAGATATTAATAATCTTGTAGCAGGCCTTATAGGATACTTAATAGGTCTACGTTACCCCGGCGAGATCCCATATATAGAGCCTAGCCGTCCTCTTAACTTAAGAGAGGCCTATCAACTGTGTGCTGCTGCAGCAGCATCAGGGAATACGTCAATGTGTATCATTAAAGGCTTATCTATAGAGGATAAGGGCTCTCCAAGCAGACTAAGGGTAGAAGTCATAGGAGAAAACGAGATTAACTTAGCTTACGAGGAGCTATCAACAGCTGATCCCAGCGAGGCTGAAGCATTCTTTACGGGTTGCCCGCACCTAGGACCAAGCGAGGCAAAGAAAATATTGTTAAAAGTAATCAGACGTGGTATAATCCTTAGAAAGCCATTATGGATAGCCCTTCCAGGTTATCTTACATTATATCCAGAATGGATTAAGCTCTCAAGGAAGCTTCATAAACATAATATTACCCTCTTCTTTGGAACATGCCCGGTTGTATCAAATATCAAGGATGTGGTTAGGACTATTGCAACAGACTCTGTTAAGACAGCTTTTTATCTGCCAAGG
>JBEVCE010000006.1:0-4393 GCA_040514295.1 Pyrodictiaceae archaeon
CGCACATCCACGAAACGCAGGGATTCTTCATCGCAAAGCTCGTCAAGCTATAGGCAGGAAACAAAGTAATATCCTTGAGGCTCCAGAGCGCAGAGTGAGCAGCGCTCGTAGCAGAGGATTTGCCGTCAAGTATCTGGTAGTCGCTGATATGGTCTCAGAAAACTTCCGTGTCGAGCCAAGCGAGGTTCCTGTTAGCAGCCCGCTAGCCTCAGCATCCGGCGAGTACAACGTCGTGGAATTCCACCTGGAGCGCGAGACGATCACGTTGATGGGTCCAGCGGGATCAGCCTGGAGGACCGCGAAGGTGATGATCACGGATGCTCTGGAACTATTATGCGCCTTTTATCAATAATGTCCAACAACAAGTTCTGGAGGGGTATGCCCTGCTGAGGCTGCAATGCTATTAGATGAAGCTGCAATAGAAGCCTGTAGGCTCCTAGAGGCATAAGGCTCATAGAGTCTAAAACCATAGAAAAACCAGGAATGGGAGGAGCGTGGAGAGGGTTATGGATAAGGAGAGGCTTCTTAAGGTTAAGGGTGTGGGTCGTTTCCAGGTTATGGCTTTGCTTCAGGCTGCACGCTACTACATCCTCTATGGCGGCATGGAGCACGCCAAGAGCTATGGGCTGAACAGAGCAATATTCTATGCATGGGCAAAACAAAACAAGCCACAAGCAAGCAGAGCATTCAAGTCCATAGCATACTATACTGCTAAAGGGGCTAGTAGAGGTAAGGACTGCCCAGAGGGCATGAGGAGGGTTCTAGGCGATTGTATAGAGGTCTCGAGGCGAGGCTTCTACATGATCGGGGGCAGGGAGCAGAAGCCTGGTGACTTTGACAGGGAGGTCATGTGGAGGCTAAGAGGAATCCTAGACGAGAAGACCGTATGGGAGGCGGCAATAGACTATGTCTCGAGGTTCCCTCGCAGCATTCTCGAGGATTCACAGAAGTTCTACAAGTACGTCTACGAGCCTGTTAGAGACGTGTTCTTCACCCTACTAGTGAGAGGAGAGAAGCCGGAGCCTCCAAGACAATTAGTTGAGAGGCTAGAAGCCCTAGAGGAGATGGCTAGGCGTAGTAAGCAGGCTAGCCTATTAGGTTTCATCGCTAAGGGAAATGAACATGAGTAATGCTAGTCCCTTGGAATAGCTCCCCTAAAGCTATAGAGCTTCCACTGCTTACCTGCCTCAATAAGCCAGCCCGCGAGGATCCTCGCTATCATCCTCCTAGCAGTATAGGCGTCTACCACGACCCCAATCCTCTCCTTGACAGCCTCTACTGCAGCATTACCGTCAACTCTATCCATGAAGTAGTCTGTGAGCTTCTCCCAGAGTTCGTCGAGCCTCTCAACACCCTCTCTCTCAACTATTAGGCGTAGCCTCTCGAAATCCTCTGATCTAAGGACGGCTCTCTCAGCCTTGTTACCAGCTTTCCTCCAGTATGCGTAGAGGAGACTGTAGTCTCCGACAAGTTCTCCGGTAGCAAAGTAGGGGAGACTTGACGTGCCCACAGCCTCCCCCTACCCATGATGCTAGAGGCTCTAGACAGAGCTATTATTTATCTTGCACTAAGCGTTAGTTCTAAGAGCGGAGGTGTGGCCTGGTAGCATGAGAACTAGTCTCCTCACCCTCTCAGCCTTAGTAGTAGTCTTGTCCGTAGTCGCCCTACAACAGTATATCGGTCATGCGTGGAGCCATGAGGCTAACAACGTGACGGTCATTAAGAAGATTACTAGCGCTGGCGATTACACACTCTATGAGATTCAAGGTAGCTTAGGGCCCAAGGCTGCTAGGCTCGTGGAGAGGCTTACACATCCTTCCAAGACCATGGTCTACGCCAAGGTCTACCCCACCTACCCTGACCCAGCCCTTTGGAGGAAAGCCTCCAGCAAGCTAGCAGTACTATCATGGTCCATGCTCCGTCCCCCATACGTAGAGCTAGGCTCTAAGACACTAGTATGGCTACCTAGCGGCATCAATCCTAGGAGCCTAGCTGTCAAGACAAGCTCTCCAAGCGATAAGGATAACACAATGATAATAATTGTAGGCTCAAGAGAGCTAGAGCCCTACGCTGAGGAGCTACGAGAGCTTCACTCGAGGCAGGGGATCAGGGTAGAAATAGTATCAATGGACTGGATTATAGCCAACTACAAGCCTGCCCCCATGCCCCCATACACGCTAGATAAGAAGCATGTAGAGGAGTACTCTGTGGGCAACTATAGCCTTGACCACGCCCTTAGACTAGTATCGTTCTTGAGAGAAGTTGCTAAGGAGGGAAGAGCAAAGTACATACTATTGCTGGGTAACGCGTCCACAATACCCCCATTCTACTATAAGAGTACCGTGCTTAGCGAGCTAGTCTCGCCTAAGCAGGGCATAGTTGCAACCGACTACTGGTACATGGACCCGGACTACGACTTCAAGCCCGACCTAGCTGTAGGTAGGCTACCACTAGAAGGAGGCGGGCTAGAAGCTTACATCAGCCTAGCATCTAGCTGGATAAGAGGCGGGTCTTGGGAGGACAAGGTACTAATGGCTGGAGGCGCCACCTTTGCCTGGATACTAATGATGGGTGAAAGCCTCGTAGCAGATGCCTCTAAGGCACTGATGGCTAAGGCTCCTATAAGCTTCCTCCTCCTAACAATGGGTAATTATACTCCAAGTGAACTCTCATCCAGCATAGGTGTCTACGGCTACTACCTTATAGCAAGCCATGGTAGTGGGAGAGCCTTTGTAGACTACGTGCCTAAGGGCGTCTGGGGCTACGAGTTCGAGGAGAAGCTTAGCGTCGACAAGCTACCCCCTAAAGCTAAGCCAGGAGTCTACGTGTCTCCGGCTTGTCTTACAGCTTGGTGGGACTATAGCATCATAGAGCCAGGGTTTCTGCCTCCAAGCATAGGCGTAGCACTATTATCTAGAGCTGCTGTAGCCTATGTAGGGCCTACTAGGATAGCATTCGAGTTCATAACAAGCGTCAAGGCTAGGGTCGATGGAAGCTACGATATAGGTTACTATGGAGCTATGAGGCTAGTACAGCTCTACGCCTCCTGGCTAGCAAACGAGGAGACCCTAGGCGAGGCATACCTAAAAGCTATAGCATCATACATCACACTACCCTATACGATGCTAGAAGCATCAACACCCTATGGTTCTGAGAAGCTTGGTCTCCTAACAGCATTAGAATTCACCTTCCTAGGAGACCCTGCTCTTCCTAACCCACTCTCCAGGCCGCCAACAGGCCCCCTAAAGGCTCCGCCTAAGATGAGCATAGTGAATTCTACAAGCGTTGAGCTTGAAGCTGTGATAACAGAGTTCACGGCGATAGCTGAGGGCGAGCTACCACTAGTAGTAGTCAAGCCTGGTAGCAACATAACCCTAGAGTTCTCTAGGTGCCCGTCGGCTCTCATGGCTATTGGGCTTGATAGGTACTATTCTGATGTATTGATAGATCTTAGGAGGGCTGTGGTGAAGACAATAAGCTCCAATGGTGCTTGTAGGGCTGTAGTCGAGCTACCAGAGGATAGTTCAAGCGTATACACGATACTCTACCGTATCGGCTCTAGACTCGAGAGGAGGATAGTCACGGTACTAGGCTATAGCGTCTGGCTAGACCCTGTGAGGAACAAGCTGGTGGTTGAGGCTTCTGGGCTAGACCTTCTTAGAGTAGTTGGGAGCGAGCCGCTCTACATAGTAGTCAACGGCAGGATAGAGGGAGTTATCCCAGGCGGCTCATCCTATACCAGGATATCCATAGACGCTAAAGGCCTGGAAGGCAATGTAGCTGTATCCATAGTACCTGTATACGACTACTCCCTAATCGTGGGTGGGCGTAGCGTTTACTACGCCAAGGAGAGGATCGCCAGCATGCTTAGATACATGGTGTTTGTCAGGCATAGGGCAACAATGCCCCTAGACATAAAGGTCGTAGCGGGCAATAATACGCTATACGTGCTCGTAACCCTCCTAGGCAAGGCAATTGATGCTAACCTTACGGTAGTTCTAGCCAACAATACTAGCCTTAAAGTCGAGAAACTAGGCCCAGGCTTCTTCCGGGTACCCAGTGTCCCAGTCAACCAGCTACTAGTAGTGAGAGCCAGCTACGTTAACGCGACGATAGAAGCCCATGGCGAGACCATATATTATAGTATGAGCACAGACAGAACAATGAAGGAGAAGCCTATAGCATCCAAGACAGTTACAACGACAACTACAATCACGGAAACAACGACCATCACATTATACCCTTATAAGCACTACATAGTGCTAGGTGAGGGAGGTGTATGCCAGGCTGAGAGGAGCCTAACATACGCTCTCACAGCAGCACTAATAGTGCTAGCACTAGTCATAGGGGTCATCATGTGGAGAAGAAGCTAGTACTAATCTAGCTCCCTCTA
>JBEVCE010000007.1:0-16265 GCA_040514295.1 Pyrodictiaceae archaeon
GTACAAGACTATAGGCTTGTAGTTTTTCTCAGAGAATCTTTTAGCTATCTTTATCAGCTCCTCCGTGCTTATATCGTCACCCACAACTTCTATTCTAGGCTTCTCCGTGGCATAATCTTCGATGGCTGCTATAAGGGGGGCAAACGCGTTACGAGCACCATAGAGCGTTCGTAATAGTAGTACTAATCGTTTTCTCAAGAAGCTTTCACCACTAGATTTCAATAACATATAGTTTATGGTAGCCTAGATCAACAATAGTAGTTGGCTTCTTGGAGCCGAGATAATCTAGAGACACTATTCTCGAGCCTCTAGGTAACAGTTTCTCAAGGAGCATTACAGGGTAAGAGAGAAGATAAGCATAAACGAGATCAAGTCTTCTAAGGTTAAAATACCTTAGATCACCAATAACAACTTCAGTCAATACTTCTTTTGATGAGAGAACTCTCCTATGTGCCTCCTTCGCTAGCTCCTCATCTATCTCGAGACATACGGTATATCCTCCGAGACGTTTAGAGAGCTCTAGTGCCACATGCGCTTTACCACACCCTGGCTCATAGAGTATAGGCTGCCTAGTTTCATTATTAATTAAACCCGCTATGAGTCTTACAACATCATCTACGACGTCTCTAGGTGTTGGTGCATAGGGAGAGAGATACCCTGTAGACTCTTCTACGAGTGCAAGGAAGCTATAGAGCCTCTGAATAATGTCTTCGTCCATGGTCTATTGCTCCATCCCTCGGTCTCGGGTATTAGGGGGTTTAAGTTAATCCAGCGATATATTTTAGGATATCCGTTCTAGTTATGATGCCTACTGGCCTTCCATTATTATCTATAACTACTAGCCTACCTACCATTCTTGAACTTAAAAGATCCATAGCTCTTAGTAGATCCTCATCCTCTCTAATGGTTACCACAGGCGAGGACATATATTCTGATACTTTAGCATCCACCCTACCCTCAGATAATGCTCTGACTATATCAGACTGAGTTATAATTCCTACTAGGTGGCCGTTCTCGTTAACTACGGGCAAGCCCTTGATTTTTCTTGATGTGAGGAGAGCTGCTGCCTCAGTTATGCTTGCATCCGGGCTTATAGTCACAAGGCTCCTTGTAGCTATGCGACCGACCTCTACTCTTGGTATACTTACGAGCCTCTTAACGTTTATGCTTATCTGGTTGCTAGTGGCGTCTATGAATACTACCTCACCTTCTATTATTATCCTGGAGAACGGTGTAGGGCCTATGGTTACTACGTCATTTATATTTATCTTACTAAGATCACCGTATACTCTCAATATTGCTCTACTGCCAATAGGGTTAAATATGTCTAGCAGCTCTATGCTTGTTACGATTATGCCTAGATCTTTGCCACCACGTTTGAGCCTTACAGCTACATGTGTTAGAGTACCTCTAAGAAACTCATAGGCCTTTAATGTAGGCATGTAGCCTCCGCTAGGCCCTGTCTTCGAGTCGACAAGATTAAGGCTTTTAAGGCTAAGAATTATGTTTCTTACCGTGCCCTCATCCTTGTTTATCATATTTGCTATCTCCTTGCTCTTTATCATCCTATGATGCTTCTCGTAAAGCTTTACCAGGGCCTCTAGCACTTCCCGTTGCGAATGCGTTAGCCTATACCCCATTACTTAGCCCCATTCATTAGCTAGCAGCCGGAGAGTATAATTAGGCCTCACTCTAATCATGGTTCTAGAAGCAGAAATAAGTATTACTTCGGTGTTTTTAGAGTTAAAGGCTTAGCCTAACTAGCTCTTTATTCCTAGCATGGCTCCTCTAGGGGCTCGACTATTAGTACTGGCCCTTCCTTACCTACAACTTTGACCCTACAACCTTTCTTGACGCCTTTACTCGACTTAGCTCTCCAATACTCGCCTTCAATTATTATAAACCCTTCACCTCCAGGGGGTATATCGTCGACAGCTTTACCAGTCTTACCTATAATGGTTGGCTCGTATACTGGTTTCTTCCTCCATATTCTCACAGCCTTGTATATTATAACACCCATTATACCAGCTAATGGCGCTGAGACTGCTGTGACAATCATGGTGACCCGTTGAAGATATTCTGCACTTATATTTACAGGGCCTGCACCTGTAGGTAGCATTATAAGACCTAGGACTAGTAGCCCTATACCAGTTGCACCTATGATACCAAACCCGGGGATCATCGTTAGCTCGACTATTAGTAAGACCAGGCCTACAATAACCATTACTAGCCCGATAATGCCCGCGCTATAGCCCATTCCCAGCAAGCTTAGTAGGATCAAGGCTACTCCTAAGGCTATGGCATACACGTGTCCTGTGAAGAGAGAAGCAAGGATTATTAATATCCCTATGGATGATAGAAGGCCGCTGATTACCGGGTCTGAAAGGAAATGAGCAATGTGAAGGCCAATGCCCATCTTATAGTAGTCTATCTGGGGGTTCTCGGGGACTCTTATGGCGTAACTAGCTTCCGGCCTCTCAACAACAGTATTATTTATTTTTATAAGCAAGTCTTCTATATCTCTTGCAACAAAATCCACCACATGATGCTTAAGGGCATCCTCGGCCTCGAAGACCTTGTTTTCCTTCACCATGAGTGTAGCTTGCTTCACAGCCTCATCTATAACACTACTATTAGCGCCTAGTGAAGATAGCCTAAGCTTTACGCATGCTGCAAGCTTACCCACTATAGGATTTACTATCTTGGATTCATTGACGGGCGTATAGCTTCCGGTAGCTGGGTTGAAAGCTACTGGCTGAACTGCACCGATTATCGCACCAGGCCTCATGGCAGCTATATGGCTGCACATTAGAATAAGAGTCCCTGCACTCATAGCCCATTTGCCGTAAACGAAGCCTACTACTGGCACCCTGCTAGTTTCTAAAAGACCTACTATCTCAAGTGCGTTGGAGACCCAGCCTCCAGGAGTATCTAGCATTAGTATGAGGATTGCATTATTACGTTCAGAGTATTTTATGGCTGAGCGGATATAATCTTCGACCGCACCATCTATCGTCCCCACTACCTTAGCCACGACAACTCTATCTCCATAGACCTTATCCCCGGGCTCATTAGCAGGGGAAGCTGCTACTTTCAGAGCGATCAAGGAGAGAAGCATTATAGAGAATAAAAGTAAGCTAGCCATGCACGCGCTTCTTAGCTTCATCAGCTTTAAACCTCTCCTAGGCCTTGCTCCAGGTAAGGTTAACTAGGCATAGCAAGTATCTAAATATAGTTATTCTGGTCATGATGATGCGAGGCTGAAGAATCATTCGATGCGAATGGGGCCTAGCCCTATGGCATAAGAAGAGGCTTATCCCTATAATCTTATACCGATTAAGTCCCCTGGCAAGATGAAGGTAAGGGTAAGATTGGGTGCTATGGGAATGACGAGCAAGTATATACCGATAACTCCTCATACGCGTTTTAGGTTTAAGTGTCTTAGATGCGATAAATGCTGCGGCACTGGGCCAAATGTGGCCTTGACAGTATTCGATATTGTCAGGATTGCACGCTTTCTGAAAATACACTGGAATGAGTTTCTTAAGAATTATACACGTGTCATAATAGCTGACATGCTCCCCTTTGTTAGTCTTAAAGGCGATGAGAAGGGGAGATGCCCTTTTTTATCCTATAAACCCAATGGCGAAACCCTGTGTGTAATATACCCTGCTAGGCCTATGAGGTGCAGACTTTACCCTATCATAGTAGAATCTGTTTCACCGCTTCGCTTATACCTTGACCCTAAGTGCCCAGGCATAGGGGAGGGAAGCGAGGTAGTCATCCCGTTAAATGATTTAAAGAAGTATATTAAGGAGAGGAGGGAACATTATAGGCTTCTTTATGAGCTTATATTTGTGGAGGGGCTGGAGCCTCTCGAGGCCTTAGAGAGAGCTATTGAGCGTGTATGGAGAACTATGGATGATGATGCCGCCAGTGAACGATCTTAGATGAAGACTCGAGGGTTACTGACACCCTGATAACAGTATGGGAGTTTAGCATCTGTAGTGAGCCTTGGAGGTATTCTTGGAGATGCTCCTACACGAGGTTGCTGCTAGAAGGATCATACCAGCGCTTAGAGGCCTATTGGCCCATATGCTGGCTAGAAAAGGGTTTAGCCAGTCTAGGATAGCCATGCTACTTGATATAACACAGCCCATGGTCAATAAGTATCTTAGACGTGGTATGGAGGAATATTTAGCTATCTTAGTAGAGGAGGGGCTTGAAAAGAATAAGGCCATAGATTTAATCGAGCCTATTACACATTTACTTCCACAACTAGGCCGGCATGAGAGAAGCATCTTGCTCGCATCGCTAACCAATATTCTTCTGGCTAATACAAATACTTGTAGAGAATTAGCTACAGCCACTGGCAAAAATATATGTTCAATGCTTTTCGGTGTAGCCGAGGACCCTAACCTAGCCATGGTGAGAAAGGCGTTAGCCGAGCTAAGAAGCATTAAGTGCATAGATGAACTAATACCTAATGTCGGCTCGAATCTCGTCTACGCTCCCTTCGCAGATAACAAGGAATCTCTAGTAATAGGACTCGATGGGAGGATCATAAGGAAGAGTGGAGGGATATTTATTGCTGGAGAACCACGCTATGGTGGTAGTAAGCATACTGCAAGGATACTAGTTGCGGTCCGGAGAAAGTATCCAAGCAGGAGAGCAGCAATAGTCCTCGCATACACAGGTAATATAGTCCATATACTTAAAGAGATGGGGTTATCGATGCTTGAAACCGGGCCTCATAGTAGCCAAGATAACGTAATAGCTGATATAGCTAAGAGTATAGAGGAGAGTGAGCTAGGGAACCTAGATGCTATAGTTGATGCAGGTGGCGAGGGCATAGAACCAGTAATATATCTCCTGGCCAAAAACCTTGAGGAGCTACTCTCAAGGCTTAAAACCATATGCAATAAGCTGGCGAGGAATCATGCCTCATAAGCTAAGACAGTGCAGCTACTGTAATAGGCCAGCGATAATATATCTTCCCTATGCAAGGCTGAGGCTATGTAGAGAACACTTCATAGAATTTGTGAAGAACCGTGTAAGAAAGACCATAGAGAAGTACCATATGATAAGGAAAGGAGAGAAGATAGTCGTGGGGGTTTCTGGCGGCAAGGATAGTATAACGCTTCTACACGTGCTCCACGAGCTAAGTAATGAGCTTGGTTTTACACTACTAGGTGTGCATATCGATCTAGGTATTAGAGGCTACTCGGATAAGCTGAGAAAAACATCCATAGAAAACTTTGAAAGATTAGGAGTAGACTATGTTATTATAGAGGTTAAGAAGATACTGAAGGGTGATGGCATAAAGGACTTCGCGAGTAAGGCTAGGCGTCCTATTTGTAGCGTATGTGGAATGGTGAAGCGTTACCTGTTAAACCTAATTGCTATAGAGTCAGGGGCCGCTGCTGTAGCTACAGGGCATACGCTAGACGATATCCTAGCATATATTCTTAAGTCGGAGCTATTAGGCGGTAGCAACTATTCTATGAAACTTTTACCAAGAACAGATTCTGTTGAAGGCATAGCCGCTGCAAGAATAAGACCATTAATGTTCATAAGCGAAAGGGAGACAAAAGCCTTCGTAAAGGCTAAGGGAGCTACTTATGTAGAAGAGCATTGCCCGTATAAGCCTCAAGGAGGCTTTGAAGAGTTAACGAAGGAGTATCTTAATAAGCTCGAAGAGGCCTATCCAAGCATAAAACTATCACTAATAAGACGCTTCATAAAAAGATATAGCAGTAATCGAGAAGAAGGATCCACTAGTATGTCAAAATGTAAATATTGTGGTATGCCAGCAGAGGCGGAGGTTTGTGGTTTCTGTAAGCTAACACGAAGAGTATATGGCGAGCCCCTAGGGCCCTCCGCTAGGGATTATGTTGCTAGCCTACTTTAACAAGGAGCATCGCCTAGAACAAAGTTAATAATATTCTTATGGGGGCCCCTATAATCTTTGCAGTTGGAGGGAGGCGGCGGTCGTCTAGCCTGGACTAGGACGCCGGCCTTCCAAGCCGGTGATCCCGGGTTCAAATCCCGGCCGCCGCACCATCCCTCCAACTGCAAGCTGTAGTCGCATGCCACGTCTCTGCGTCTAATCAGCTTATGTTATAATACAGGAAAGGGGGTGGGTTCGTGAAGGCCGTAATCCTTGCCGGAGGTTTTGGAAAAAGATTACGCCCCTATACCGAGACAGTCCCTAAGCCTCTTGTAGAGGTTGCTGGAAAGCCTATTCTAGAATGGCAGATAGAATGGCTTAAAAAATATGGTATTACTGATTTTGTATTCCTTGTCGGCTACTTGAGGGAGAAGATAATAGACTTTATTGGTAGTGGTGCTAGGCTGGGGATCAAGGCTACATATGTGGTGGAGGATAATCCTCTAGGCACTGCAGGTGCATTAAAGAATGCTGAGCCCGTGCTAAGAAACGAGGACATGTTCATAGTAGTCAATGGAGACATCATAACTAATCTAGACCCTATTAAGTTAGTTGAGTTTCTAAAATCCAAGAGTGATGCTGTGGGGGCAATAGCAGCTGTCCCTCTTAGAAGCCCCTATGGGATTCTAGATATAGGAGAGGATGACTATGTTTTAAGGTTCGAGGAGAAGCCATTACT
The DNA here is from genome assembly GCA_040514295.1 of Pyrodictiaceae archaeon. Taxonomy (GTDB): domain Archaea; phylum Thermoproteota; class Thermoprotei_A; order Sulfolobales; family Pyrodictiaceae; genus JBEVCE01. The sequence goes on from JBEVCE010000007.1 coordinate 6,630, forward strand.
TAGCACATATTGGATTAATGCAGGAGTTTACGTGTTTAGGCCTACTATATTCAATTACCTACCCGAAAAGGGCGATATAGAGAGGACAACGTTTCCTAAGCTATCGAGTGAGAGAAAGCTTATAGCATTAAAATATACCAACATACTATGGAGGAGCATAGATACGTATAAGGATATTGAAGAAGCTGGGAGAGAGCTCAAGGCGCTACATGAAGCCTAGGAAGCCGTTAGCCTAGCATTTTCTCCAACTATCTAGTTATTCTTCACTACCTTCAAGCTCCTCTTGTAGTAGCTCTTGGAGTACCTCACGATATTCCTCTCTCTCTTGTTCCCATTCCTCACGTGATCTAAAGGATTTCTTGCTGGCCTTACTAACCTTAAGAGTTGTTATTACACGCTCTTCTTGAGGAGGTTTATTAACGAGTGTATACTCTCCTTCAATAAGCTTGACTTTCTCCTCATAACCGCATCTAGGGCAACGTAGTATTATGTAGTCTCTCTCCCTCTTAACCGGTATCATTAGGCTGCCGCAGCGAGGACAAAACTTCATGCTTACACCTTATCGCCCTAAAGATGCTAGACCCCTTCATTAAGTTTTCCTTTCTATGAAGAGCATTATAACTATAAAATTCTTTCTCCCGGAATCTGGGGGCCAAAAAGAGCCTCTTCCTAAAATATCCTACCTTTATCTAGTTCGCCTAACAACGTATTTAGGTCTATAAGTCCTAGGCCTATCATGAAGTCAGCCGCACCATAGGCTATGAGGTATTTGTCTTTTTCAAGGCTCCAAAGGCCTGTAGGGAATATTACACCTGGCATATCACCGAACACCTCATAGTTTCTCTGAGGAGCCATGATATACTGTGGTGTTACTGCTGTCACAACTACGTTCTCGTCCTCGCTCCTTGGGAGTTCTAGTTCGATTGCGAAGACACGGTAACTAACTAGCTCAGCATCAACTCCATGAACTAATGCTATTAGTTTCCTATCCGAGAGCTTTATGGGCGGTGTAGCCCAGCCTACCTTGCTCTCGAAATGCGTAGCCGCTGTTACCATGACAGGCTTTGTTGACTCAACCTCAAGTATCTTATTAGCCTTTTTGGCTTTCTCTAGGAGTAGGGGCTCAAGTCTACTTATAAGAAGCATGAAGAAGTCTTGCCCATTAACCTCTATATGGGGTCTATGAAATAGCCATAACCTTCCATGCGCCTTGAAGAGGTAGGCATCTTTATCACTTATTGTAAAGTCTGCATAGCTCTTAGGAGGCTTATGGACGATTCTCTTATCCCATGTATCGTTCCCTTTGTATATTGCAGTTATTGGTAATGTTCTCTCCCTTTGTGCTATTGGGTTAAAATAGTTAACTGTTCTACCTACATAAGTCATATATATTGTACCATCTATCTCGTATAGTCTTGGATCCTCAGCACCCCATCTATCATACTTGGATGACGGATAAATCACTATTGTTGAAGCATAATAGTTTGACGAAATAGTGGATTCAAGTACATCCTTGAGCGGGACTTGTATATCTGTTATAGCTGAAACATACTTGTAGTAACCCACGATGATCCTCGCATAAATCCTAACGTATTCCTCCTTATGGTTAATGAATAATGCTGGATTAAAAACAGCCGCAGGGTTTCTTAGGGGAAAGTTGTTTAGAAATACATGGTATGGGGGAATAACACCTATTCTTTCGACAATATCCCTAGTCTCTGGCTTACGAAGCCTTATAGAATCACTAAAGCCTTCAGCAAGCTCAAATCTAACCCCTATTTTTGGCAAATATCTTTCCAAGCTATTAACAGCCATAGACTAGCCCCTTAACGAGCCCTTGAGCCAGCTTCTTTCTTAAACCATTCCAGGGTATTTAAGGATTGAAACAGCGTATTTACCAAATTATAAACTCTTCGGTCTTCGATTTGATAGCCTGTTATCCATGAATTGGCATGGAGGAGGTCGAGGATAGGAAAATAGTAAAGAGAAAAAGTGGAAAGTGGTGCCGCCGCGGGGATTCGAACCCCGGACCGCCCGGTCTTCAGCCGGGCGCTCTCCCGCTGAGCTACGGCGGCTCCCAAGGACCTGAACTCCACTATAGAGGCTTAACTTGAAAGCCAGTTTTTATTGCTTACCGTTTACTTCATCCATGCCTTCATGTATTAAAATATAGCGGACTGCGTCGTGTAAGGCTTCCTCATCCCTGACCCTTCACCTACTGGAACAGGCTCCCTTGCCTAGCTTGTCAAGCTTGCTCCTAACCAGCTAATATGTATGTCATAAGGTACTGGAACAGCTTGTTCAAGAAAGCATACTGAGGTTATAAAGAGGTGTGAGCTAGATAGAGGTACAGCGTTAGCATACCTTATAGTTCCGCGAGGTATGGAAGAATATGAGATGACAGAGAAAGCTATAAACTAAAGAGTTTCCGCCTTGTTAAGGGAATTAATGTGAGGAGAGTGGTCTTAGCCTACTATGATGATAAGAGGGTCTCTTGAGTCTTACGATGAAGAGAGCCGGAAACACTGAATGAGTAGTAGGCCCCTTCCCCAGCATCATCTTAGTTTCAGCTAAGCCAGAGAGATGCTAGCTGTACTAATAGGCTTCTTCTTGATGGGATTAGCTGTGCCGAGTAAAAGGATATGTGGTTTTTCTGCTAGCTCTCTACAAGCCGACAACAAGTTTTATGAGGACATATATATGATTTTAGAAAAATATGCTGTTAAGCTGGTTTTTAAATGCAAAAAGGGAAAATGCAAGGGAGAATTAATAGCTAAGGACAAGGAGAGCCTAAATATAGTGTACACGTTGCTCAAGAATATGGGCATACTTGTTACTGACAAATGCGACCGTACTAGTATAGTCCTACCGCCAGCCCCCCAGCCAAACTACATGTTGGCAAGGACAAGACCTCCTGGGCTCAGATTGAAGAATGAGTCCCCAGCTTCATCAACGATAATATTTGCTAGGTCGATTGACGGGAACAAAGTAGGCATAGCAGTAGATGATGTCTGGAGGCACATAGGAGTATTTGGGGCAACAGGCTCTGGTAAGACCACTACAACAGTACAAATTATTACAAGGATAGCCGACCAACTAAACGATATAAGGGTAGTAGTGTTCGACTGGCACAACGAGTATTCCCATGCACTTAATAAAGGGAACATAGAGTATATGAGGTATCAGGGTAACGAGCTACCATCCGTACCAATATACGTGAATGACGAAAGCCTAGAAGCATTGAAGATTACGCTTGGGCTAAGCGAGCTACAATCATCAATATTGAAGCTAGTCATAGATGCTGTCATGCACGGTAAGGTTAACGAGGTATATGCGAGATCTTTAGGAATAGACCATATAGCCATAAGCGAGATTGCAGGAAGATATACTAGAGATACTAGGGCGATTCTAGACGCCATAGTGACATTATGGCGTAGTATGAGCTTAGATAATACAGGGCTGCTTCGAGCATCATCTAAAAGCGAGATAGAAGTATGGGCTGCCCTACTTAGACGAATTGAGCTGATAACTGCGACACAGTACAATAAGTTGTTCTCCTTGTCCATAAATACGATTAAACCCCTTATTAGGCCAGGTATCCATATCCTAGAAGTTGGTACAATAAGTAACATAACTATTAGAAAGCTTTACGTAATGCTATTAGTATACTCCTTATTTAGTCTTAGAAGGCAAGGCCTCTTAGAGGACACCATAATAGTTCTTGAGGAGGCGCACAATCTCATCGAAGGCGAGAATACACTAATGGCTAATCTGGTAAGGGAATCGAGGAAATACAAGCTAGGCTTTATAATAGTCTCACAGAACCCGTCCATGCTAGACAAAAGGATAATTGCTAACCTGAACACGCTAATAGTGCATAGGCTGCATAACATCAACGATATAATAGTCGTCAAACCCTATATAACTGATCCGGTTTTGGTGAAAAAACTGCCAAATCTTGAAGTAGGCGAAGCCATTATAGTTACACCTAGCCTTGTATATCCTGAAGTAGTCTACATCTGTACTAGTGAGTGCTAGGCCTTATATAAGTCATGAGGGAGACGGGATGAACACCTACTATGGTATAATTATTGGTATTGGTGCTGTAGAAAAACACGATTTAGAGTTCGTAGCTAATTTGCTAAATAGGGTATTCGAGAACATAACATTCAATGCCACTTATGCTAGGCTTGAACCACCTATAGAATATTATGACTGGTCGAGGATGCAATACATTAGTAACGGGGTATTAAATTATGTAAATAGAATAAAGAATGAGCTTGGTGTAGACCTACTTCTGGCTATAGCTGGCTTTGACGCCTACGAACCCGGCCTAAACTTCGTCTTTGGCGAAGCTATGCTGAATCATGGCGTAGCAGTTGTTTATACTAGGAGGCTCATGTCAGATGGGGGAAGGAGATACGAGGAAAGGCTAGCAAAGGAGGCTCTACATGAGCTAGGCCACGCGCTGGGTCTAGGGCATTGTAGCCAGTATTGTGTCATGAGGTTCAGTAATAGCCTTGCCGACGTAGATAGAAAGCCCATGGCGTTTTGTATGAAGTGTGCTAAAAAGCTTCGAGAGAGAGGAATAATTGTCTCAAAAGACTATGTACTATCATAAATAGCTAAAGGCTACCTAGAGCTAGCCTAACTCAAAACTCTAAGGCTTACATGTTACGTTAAAAAGATATTTGGTCTAGGGAATAACCAATTCCTATTCTCGGGGGTCTGCACAGTTAAATGTAATGATCAAGGCTCTAAATGAAGCCAAGCACGCAGCCGCCATCCATAGGAAGGTGACTTACTCTGCGTGTCATGGGCATTGACATAGAGCCCGGATGCCCGGGCGAGGCTTCAGTCAAATGTTTTAGCATAGCTGTAGTCGACGATGATAACCTGGTGGCGAAGTACGAAAACATCCCCCTGCATAAACTAATTAGGCTTATATGGGAGTACCAGCCGGATGTAATAGCAGTTGATAATGTTTATGAGCTTGCCGAGGACGATAAGGAGCTGTTAAACCTATTAGCCCTCCTCCCAGACAATATTACTATAACACAAGTGACGCTACAACCAGATGGATCCACAAAGAGCGTAGCATTATTGGCTAAGGAAGCAGGACTATTAATGCATCAAGGGAAGCTTACTCCAGCAAAGACAGCATATCTAAACGCCCTACTAGCACTAAGAGGTTATGGGACTAAGCTAAAATTCTTAGAAGATAAAACTAAGATAATAGTGTCTAAGGCTCGCAGTTTCGGCCCTGGCGGCATGAGCCAGAACAGGTACAAAAGGAGAGTAAGAGCCGCAATACTTCATGCCGTCAAGGATATACGAAAAATACTTGACAAGGAGAATATAGACTACGATCTAATCTTCAGGAAGAGTGGTGGCGGACTAGACGCAGCCGTATTCATAGTATACGCTCCTCGTAAAAGACTTGAAGGACTCATCAAGCAATATGAAGATAGTGATGTAAGAATAGAGGTTAGGCCAGTATTCTCGCGCATAATAACATGGGAGGCCATAAGACAAAATAATTCCTTATCACAAAAACCATACATAATAGTAGGAGTTGATCCAGGCACCGTCACTGGCGTAGCCGTGATAGACTTAGATGGGAGACTATTATATCTTGGCAGCCATAGAGGCCTCGATAGGCAAATGCTTATCGAACTTGTAAGGAATATAGGTGTCCCTATTCTAGTTGCAACCGATGTAAAACCTGCACCAGATTTCGTAAGAAAGCTAGCTGCATCATTAAAAGTCCAATTATATGAGCCTCCCGAGAGTTTACCAGTAGAGGAGAAGAGGGAGATTGTTCTAAACAAGCTCAAGGAGTTAAGGGGAAATATAAGGATAGACTCGCATAGCCGCGACGCTTTAGCTGCTGCATTAAAAGCATACCAAGCATTCTCCCAGAAACTAAGCCAGATAGAGGCTCAAGTAACAAGGATGAGTAGCTTAATGCTCGATACGGCTAGGATAAAAGCTGATGTCATCCGAGGACTAAGTATAGCTGAAGCTGTTGAGAGGGAAATAAAGAGGATATTAGATGGAAACCCGAATAGCATGTATCTAATTAAGAGGGTTAGAAGAGAGAGATCCGTAGACAGTAATGATGTGACGAGGAGAAGAGAAAATGAAAGCAGCATCCAATACCTAAAAAGTAAGGTAGAGGAGCTCACAGCCGAGAATATCAAGTTAAGGAAGAGGATAGAAGAACTACACGAAGAGCTAAGGAGGATCAAAAACGAGTACTATATACTTAAGAACGAGTTTAATAAATCGATAGAGAGGGAAAGAGCCATTACCTCTCTAAAACACGAGGTAAATATGCTTAGGAATGAGCTAGAAAAGACGAGAAGAAGCTACGAAGAATGCAATACATATAGAAAGAAGCTTATAGAGGCTCTCATGAACCAATTAAGACGGAGCACGATAATAGTACCTAGGCTCAAAGTTCTAAGCTATGAAACATTAAAGGAGGTACTTAAGTATACAAATCTTGTTGCAGCTGAATCTCTATCACCATCACTTAGAAAAGCGGCTGAAAAAGGCATTTTGGGAAAACTCGTAGGAATACTAGTACCTGCTAAGATATTAGAGAAGCATACTAAAGAAAACGGTATAGCAGAAATTTATGGCGTGCCACTACTAAATATGGATAAATACCTTGTAGAGGAGATCAGTGAAGATCTAATCATAGTTAAAGACGACGTAGTGCTTGATGCCTATGAAATAAAACTCAAGATCGACGATAAGAGGAGCCAGGAACTAACTATGGAGAGGCTAAGAGAGATTATTGAAGAATATCGTAAAGAGAGAATACAGACGCTCATGTTATCGGCGAAGGAGGAGTCGTAGCCTAGTAAATGCAGCTAGTATACTGTTATCTCACCATTCACAAACTTCATCGTAAGATTCCTATAATCCTCTAGGACTTCGTTAACTATAGACTCTATGTCCCTCTGTGCATCAGAGGGTAAAGGTTCACCTGGCCTCTCTGTTAACACCTTGATCCCGGCAACTAATGGATCCGTTATAGGTCTACCAATCTGACTTAATAGCTCAACATAAACCTCACGTATGCCTTTAACTTCGTTATAAATCCTATCAGCCATGATCTTAGCCATGACATTGTAAATCTTACCGACATGGCTAACAGGGTTCTTGCCTGCTGCCGCCTCAAGGCTCATAGGCCTTAATGGTGTTATGAGTCCATAGCTCCTATTACCACGTCCCGTCATTCCATCATCACCATGTTCTGCACTAGTACCTGTTACGGTCAAGTATATTATGCCTTTATCTGGCCTATCAGCCGTATTAACGTAGACTCTGACGTCGTAGTCGCTTGCTATTTTAGCAGCTAGGTCTAGCACCTTCTCCTTTACGGACTCTTTGACTGCTAGGTAATGATCTATATCCGGGGTTAAGCTGGAGATTATCGCTGCTGCTATAGTCAAGTCTATTCTCTTGCCACGACGAAGCCCCATAACCTTGATGTCCTCACCAACTTCCGGCAATCTCTTCTTAAACTCTTTGCTATTCAATAACCTCTCTGTCTCAAATACTAGCTTCTCAAGCGTAGTGAAGGGTGCAAAGCCTACGCCAACACTAGTGTCATTAGCTAGTGGGACATTCCTTCCTAGCTCATATACGCTAACCAGGTCAGCGCTTCCCTTACCTATCTTATAGTCTATTATCACGTGCTCCTCGGGTGATAGGAATCTAAAATTGTTTCTTATCCATTTCTTCACAGAGCTTAGTATTATAGGGCCTACTGGTATGTTTTCGATGCCTTCTCCGGGCTTATATACCTCAGTAGTGGCTCTACCGGAAACTATTATGTATATGGGTTGTAGGACCTCGCCTCCGCCGAGCCTTGGACTAGCCTGCCCGCCTACAACAAGAACCTTATCTACATTATGGTGTAGTATCCAGTTAAAGTGCTCTAAATAGTATTTTGAGAGACTACGACTAGTCTCTTCAGCTATAGCGTCAGCTATGGTATCTGGATGACCCTTTCCCTTCCTCTCTACTAGCTCCAGGTTCTGAGTTTCAATGGGCTGCCATTTGACGCTCTCAATTACTATGTTCCTTGTCAACCTCCTTCACCACTCATCTCTAGCACTAGCTAGTTATTTTTCGTATTTTGAAGCCAGCTTTATCTTTACTGCAATTACTGGTGTGCATCAATGTAGTGGTGACTTTAGCTTGTTAAGTACTACTTAGGTGTACCTCGTAGTCGACGCTTACGAATAGCACGTGGCTACCACGTATCATTACCCTTCCATACTTTACTATAGGCTCTGTAGTGCCCTCTTTTACCTCCGTACAATCCGATAAGACAAGGTTCATTGTGGAATCAGTTGCTTCCAATTTACCTATAAACTCATTACCATCCTTTACCTTAACTAATATTACCCTTCCAACAGCCTCTCTAAGCACGCGAAGAGGATTTAAAGGCCTATTTTGCCTCGACGCCATTTACAGTCACCTACTACTACCACCTAGCTACTTATTAGGCAATCCTAGACCCTCTTCAAAGCCTAGATTATTGGACTTGTTAGGTACAGTCCCTATCCCTTTAAAGACGTGTTTTATGAGGATACTCCTCTTGAGCTATGTTCTACGCTACCTCTATTTAAAGCTTTATAGTAAATATTAAGGATTTTAGGGCCAAGACCGCTACTCAACCTTCCTCTAAAAGATCTTTAAGCGGTTTAGGCATGGTAAAAAGCCAAGCATGGGTTTCACCATTATAAAATCTAAGGCTTTTAGCCTTGTCGCCAAGCCTATCGGCTAAGAGCTTATCGACATCAGAGGGATTTAGGTCTTTAGGCGAGTACTTATCGGAGGCGGATACGAAGCCCCATAAGCTGTTAAAGCTTCTTACATAGGTGATGTAGGGGGTTACTCTCCTAAATACAGCTTCTAGATTTCTAACTATGGATAGAAATACTTTAGGGGTGAGAATAGGGCTCGTAGCTTGCGTGACTAATATGCTCTCACTACTCATTCTAGATTTAGCTAGTTCGTAAAACTCCTTTGTATATAAAGCTGCGGCAGGACTATTAACTGTAGGGTCAACGAGATCTATTATTATTACGTCATAGTTATCTCTTGTTTCCTCTAGGAACTTCTTACCATCAGATATAACGACCTCAGCTTTCGGATTATTGAATGAGCCTTGATGCCACTCATGTAGGTACTCCTTAGCTATAGCTATAACCTCACTATCAAGGTCAACCATTACAGCCTTCTCAACACAACGATGCTTTAACACTTCACGGAGTGTAGCTCCTTCGCCACCACCTATGATTAAGACCTTTCGAGGACAATCAACACTAAGCATCACGGGGTGTACTAAGGCCTCATGATACCAATATTCATCGTAGATGCTTGACTGGACTTTACCATCAATTACCAATGCCTTACCTATTCCGCTAAGCTCTAAGACCTCTATGACCTGGTAAGGAGAGCGCCTAAACAAGTATATTCTCTCGATTCTTCTGAGGACACCCTCCCCCTTATCAGTCCATTCTATAAACCAGCGCCAGCCAGGCTCGACCCAGTCGGGCAACGAGCTACCCTCTCCCCTTATAGTCCAAATACCACCGTCTATTTATGGAT
>JBEVCE010000008.1:0-16124 GCA_040514295.1 Pyrodictiaceae archaeon
AGCTGGACGAGAAAAGTATGGAGCAGCTATATGCTAAGGATGTAGACGTGATTGAGGGCTGTCCCAGTAATGCTAAGGGACTAGTAGGATATGGGCTAAAGCTGACACTTAGCACAAGTATCGGCAAGTGTCCTTTGGCTCATAAAAGTATTGATTTTAGAATCCCGGCTAGTATAGTCAACAGCTTCTTAAGGGCGATCTTAGGCGGTATAGACTTAACTCACGCCACTAGTCCTGTGGTAATAACTACAACTTGTGGTAGAGGATGCCTTAAGCTAGACATTAGAGCCTTATGGCTCTCAGGCCTTAGCCGGCTTCTTAGGCTATCAGCTCATCGCGAGCTTCTAGGCTTACTAGGTGTTAGGGGTGTAGGACTAAAGGACTACCACCGCTTGGCTGTACTAACTGCTACCATACCATTACCGGCCTTAACGGGGTTCATGGCGAAACACGCATGTTCTCAGAGCATATGATGTAGTCGGCTGGGTAACCGCTAAGTCATCCCCATGCTGCTATGGGTCCCTCTCCCCGAAAAGCTCCTCACCCCCTATAATCGTATTATTAGGGTATAGGTTGTAGTACTACTCTTTAACCCTGTAATACCCGCTCCTATGCTCCGATTCAGCGAAAAATGAGGTTAACGCGGAATAGGTTTCTGGGACATTTGGTGTGAGCCAGCAGCTTCTAGTAAAGAGGGTGCTAGAGTTCCTCGCTAATTATGGCGAGAAGGGCCTGCTAGTATTGAAGGCTGCTGTAGAGTCGGCTCTAAGAGATGATAAGGAGGGTAAGATTAGGCTAGGTGATTTCAGTTTCCGCGAGATAGTAGAGTGGCTTAAAAAGCATGGTATAAGGTATAATCCCTCTATGATTTTAAGGTCTCTTGAGAGGGACTATGGTATTATCGAGACCAGCTATCACAGTTCGGGCCAGCATTGGTGGAACTTCATAGACTTAGCAGCAGTGATAGATGCCCTGGATAGGTATGAGAATGGAGCTAGCGTGGAGGATGACGATATCCTAGAGGATGTTGATCCTAGGATTGAGGTCTTAAGAGCACAGTTTGCTGCACTTGGGCTTGATAAAGTGCTAGCTAGGCTCCGCTCGCTTGTCTCTAAGCCTAGCCTTACCTACCAGGATAGGCTCTTCTTCTCTAGATTCGCCTTCGATATCCTAGAGCATGCTGCATCACTCTATGAGAAAATGCTTGAGTTTGAGGAAGAGTTTAGCGAAGAGCTTAAGATCCTTAGAGAGGTCATCATATTGGCTTCTAAACTGTCGAGGAGGATCATAATGATTCAGAAGAGTAAACTAGGTCTAAGGGCTAGGGAAGAGGACCGTGTAGAAACCTTAGAGGAAGACGAAACCGTCATTGCTGGTAGGGAGACGAGAAAAAGGGTTCTCGGGGATTAGCCTCTAATATGCTTCTCGGCTAGGCCTATGGCATCCTCCAATCCTAATCTCCTAAGGGTCTCTGGGAGCGGTATTCCATTACTACTCCATCCTCTCTCCTTATAATAGAGTTTTAGTAGCTCAATATACTTGTCCTTGTCGAGGTGTGCTCCTTTCAACGGCCCCTTTGTCAATGGATCCTTGAACCACCTTTCAGGCGGCATGTCCATTTTTATGCTCCATCCACCTAGCTCTCTAACCCAGAACATTCTTATTAGTGCATATATCCTATCCGCTAATACGTATATGTCGTCCATTGACATACGAAGTCCTGTGGCGGCCTCTATGAGCTTAGGATAATAGTCTAAACTTAGCCCTACCTCCACCCATGGCAGCCTACAAGCTACTAAGGATTCGAATAGTCCTCCTCGAATCCTTTGTAGCTCTATAACCTTTCTAGCCTTCTCTAAATCGTATGCCATCCTATTATAACGTACCTCCCATGAAATCACCCATGCATCTTTATGGTGGGCTCCTATGGGTGAGGTCCCATATGCTAGTGCCATTGCTGGTGCTGCGTGACAATCGTATGCAGATATCTCTAGGCCCTTTACGTGCATCGCGAAGTCTGTGGCCCCTAACTTCTCAGAAATCCTCTTGACACCCTCAGCTGCTAGGTCTCCTAGGCCTTCACGTTTTGGTATAAGCTTTACTAGTTCCTCGTACCTCTTGAAGTTGCCCCACTCAAGCTCTGATTCTATGAGCTTTCTCTCGGTGGCCTCAGTTAGGTAACCTAAAACGTTGCCTAAGCTTATGGTGTCAAGGCCATACATGTCTGCTAGCCTATTAAGTGCTGCAGCCTCCTCCAGCCTCCTTATACCTATGTTAGAGCCGAGCATAGCTATATTCTCATAGTCTAGCTCAGCCTCCTGGCCGTACTCATCCCTGATAACATTACCGCATGTCATGTTGCAATTAGGGCATCCTCTCTGCCCTATTTTTACCTTCTCCATGTAGTCTCCCGAGATGTTATCAGCATATTCGAAAACTCCTTCGCGGAAATTATATGTTGGTAGTACGCTCACCTTATTCGACCACTTGATGGTCGCCATGGTCCCCTGTCTCATCCATGGATCATAGAGACTACTCTTCTTGATGTCCATTAGCGCGTTTATTGCTGTCTTTCTGTATGTATCTGGATCGAAGAGCTCTGTCTTCTTAGTACCCTTCACTACTAGTGCCTTAAGCTTCTTTGAGCCCATTACAGCTCCTATGCCGGGCCTACCTCCGCTCCTCCCCTCCTGGGAGATTATTGTAGCATAGCGTACTAAGTTCTCGCCTGCAGGGCCTATGACTAAGTAGCCGGCATTACGTCCATGCTTTTCCTTGAGCCTTTTCTCAGACTCGAAAGTATCAAGACCCCAGAGGTCTTCTGCATCGTGGAATTCAACCCTATCGTCTTCTATGTATATGTATGTCGGCTTGTTGGCAGCACCCTCAACTACTACAGCATCGTATCCAGCTGCTTTCAAGTGCAGGGCAGCCATGGATCCTATGTTTCCATCGCCGTACCCCCCTGTAAGAGGGCTCTTAGCCGCAACCACAAGCTTGCCGGTGCTAGGGCCAGGGAGGCCGGTTAAGGGACCTATAGCGAAAATCAGGAGGTTTCTCGGGCTAAGCGGGTCTACGCCTGGCTCTAGGTGATCCCAGAGTATCTTTACAGCGTATCCTCGTCCCCCCATGAATTTTAACGCCATATCTCCATCATATCTCCATACCTTGTGCTCTCTTCTCGTAAGGTCTATCCATAGGATACGTTTACTCCATGAGAATAATTTCGTTGTGGCAGCCAAGACTATGTCACTCTCCACCTCTTTTAAGCCATTTTAAAGTAGATTTAACAAGGATATTAAACCAGCTAGGTGCTTGTTAGGAGGTATTTAATAATATCCTGGGATGCTGGTGAACATCTAGAGGGCATAGTCAATAATAATTTTTCCTAGCTCTGTCGGCCTAGCTCTACTAGGCTGACATAGCCAGGTGTTAATTGTGGAGGATTCATTATCCTCGATGCCTGTTATAGAGGAGAAGGAGCTTGGTGTTAAGGAGTACTGGTATGAGGGGTTTAGAAGAGTCCTCTTAATCCCTTCTGGAAACTGTATTGTAATCATTATTGATCTCTATAAGCCTGGATGGAGTATTAATAGGATTGACGATGTAATGCAGGTAAATAGATTATCTATAGTGTTCTCGACCATGAATGAGCATGAGATAGAGCTGGAAGGCAAAAAACCTACAAAGCTGGAACTTGTAGGCGTTAAGGTTGATAATTCTATAGAGACTATCGCTGCCAACATGATATTTTGTGGCATTGAGCGTCAGCCAAGCTACGAGGATCTCTGGGTATTGTACAGGAAGATTGTAAGCATGGTCGAAGGCAGGGATCCAGAGAAGCAGCCCTTAAAACCTGAATATGCTCCTCTTCACGCTCTTGAAGCTAGAACGGGTAGGCGTAGGCCTAAAAGGCTAAGAGGATAGAGAGTTTGACCTTCCTAGATTATCCTACTAAGAGAATCAAGGAAGGACTAGTTGAACTCCTAGTCCCGGATCCTGAAGCCTATAAAAGGAGTGATGGGGTTTTTGAGCCTACGTGGGCCCCTGTCTTTTATAATCCGAGGATGGCATTTAATAGAGATATTGCAGTGCTATTTGCTAATGCTTATAGGGCTTTAATGGGAAAGGAGAGAATTATTGTTGTTGAGCCGTTGGCTGCTACAGGTGTTAGAGCACTAAGATACGCTCTGGAGGCTAAAGCTATAGTCTATGCCTCAGACATTAGCGAGGAAGCTTATAAGCTTATGAAGTATAATATTGAGGCTAATAACGCTGCCTCGCTTATACATGTAGAACGCTCTGATGCGAATGAGTTCATGTATAGGCTTGCGGAGATTGGTGTTAAACCAGATATTGTAGATATAGATCCCTTCGGGTCACCAGCTCCTTTCATAGAGGCAGCTCTACATTTGCTTCGTCGAGGTGGCGTGCTGGCTGTAACAGCCACAGATGTAGCTCCTCTATCGGGGTCTAATCTGAGAGCATTGAGAAGGAAGTATGATGTAATTCCATATAGAACTCCATGGTCCAAGGAGCAGGCTTTAAGGATATTAATAGGCTATATTATGAGGAGAGCGGGGCTACACGACCTAGCTGTTAGAGTTCTTTTAGCCTACTACACGGATTATTATCTTAGAGCCTACCTGTTAGTAGAGCCCGGTGCTATAAGGAGTAACGAGGTCCTTGAGAACTTCTTGAGTTATGCGGCTGTATGTATGAGCTGCTTGTTTACAGCTTACGTAGAGGAGCCCCGAGACTATCCTGTATGCCCCTACTGTGGTTCGACGACATTCATCCTGGGTCCATTATACAATGGGAGGCTATGTGAGGAGAGATATGTGAGAATGATGATCTCTCTCGCCAGTGCTATGAAGGGCCTCTCGAACCGCGAGAGGACCGTAAAGCTTCTCAGCCTATTATTAGACGAGTGTAAGTTAGTGAAACCTTATGTAAGAATAGATAAGCTCTGTAGTAGGCTAAGAATCAACATGCCTAAAATAGCCCTTGTTGTCGAAGAGCTCAGAAAGAGAGGGTATGAGGCTTCCCGTACACATTTTGATCCTAGAGCTATAAAGACTAATGCCCCTCATCCCATCCTGGTTGAAACCATTCTTAGTCTGGCTAGAAATAGGAGACCATCTAACTAGCCTGGCTTCTTGGCCTCCCTAACTCTCTCCTCTATCCAGCCCCTAAGCCATGGACATGTGACTGGATCGTAGAATCCTCCTCTATGGCACTTATCCATGTATTTACATGAAAAGCATGGTATATCCCTGAACTCTCCTATGCTTATCTCAAGATCCACTTTCCTTGTAACAGGTTTAGCTATATAAAGCTTGTAAGTTTTTCTCCCATTATGTATTACTGGTTTTCTCGTGATAAGCCCCTTCCTTAAGAGTTTTAGCGCTAGTCTCGAGCCCTCACGACTGTCAAGGCCTAGGAGCTTCCATAGTTCGTACTGGTATATGCCTTCATCCCCCCTCTCCTTAATGATCTTTATTGCTCTTTCCTCTAGATCATTAGTCCTTGAGCTAGCAAACATGGATGTCACGTTACCTATACCCCTCTTAGCGTCTTCCTCCCACCATGACTGCTCTCAACGGCTTATCTTCTCTTGCCTACCACGCTCTACCAAGTCTTATAATATTATGTTCTGCCTATATTTTTCTATTCTCTGCAAACTTCCCGAGAAGCATGCCTAATTCATTCCCTCAAGCTTTATGCTGCGATAGGGATAAAATAATGCTCCTAGCTGGTCAATAGGGATAGGAGTATATGTGTTACGTCCCTTATCATTAAGCTAGTTTTGGCTATTATGAGTGGTGCGCCCCCATGTCTGAGTATACTATCGGAGTAGATCTGGCTAAGTACAAGTACGTTGACTTAGAGCTTGATGAGGCCAAGAAATTCATAAACGCATTAAAGAGTGTCGTAGGCAGAGGGGAGGCGGATTTCAGAGAAGTGGGAAGATACTTGGAAAACTTTGACGAATTCTACAATTATATGAAGAAGAAGTTTAAGGACTTTCTCGCAGTTCCTCATAAGCCTGATGATTATATAAGGTCAAATGTGGTTGTGGATAAGGTGAAGCTATATATTGATGACAATGGTAAACGTAGAGTGGTTCTTGTACTCGACAGGAGCGTTTCTTTCGATGAGATTAAAGAAGCACTTAAGGCACTGGGATACCATACCATAAAAACTAAGAAGTTATTCTAGCTCTTCTTTCTCCTCTTCCGGGTCTTCTTGGTCTTCTCGGCCTTCTCGGCTCTCCTTGACCTCTTGGTTCTTCTTGTCCTTACTGGCATCTTTGACTCAGCTAGTAATTTTGCAGCCTCGGCTACGGGTAAGCTCCCCTTAATCGCTTCCTCTAATAGGCTTGTCCTCTCTATCATCATCTCCAATAGTGCTACGTTAAGATCCACTGCCTCCGCTTCTTCCTCTATAGTCTCCTCAGCGGCTTCCTCTGTGGTTGTTACCGAAGCCTCTTCTTCTGCCGTCTCCTCGAAAACTTCCTCTCTCGTCAAGGTGGGCCTTCCTTATCTTTCACCATTAGGCAGCCTCTTATTAAAACTTATAGCTATGCATAAGCAAGTACTATTACTTTAGCTCCTTGGAGACTGGATCTTTACGAGAAGTGGCGCTGTTGTTCTAGGATCCTTGACTAAGGCATAGCCTTGCGGAAGGTTTGATAATATATGGGCCAGTGTCTCCATTTTCTCCCTCTCAGGCGATCCTGCTAGGATGCGTATGGTTTTTTCTAGATTCTGGGGCTCAATAGTTCTTAACGCTATTAGGTAACCCACATTATTTATCATCTCATCATGTATTTCTGAAATGTTTTGTGTTACCACTATGAATGATACTTTATACTTTCTTAGCTCTTGTAGTGATTTAACTAGTATGGGCTTTTGTATCCTTGTCGTCTTAGGGGCGAATAGATGTGCTTCATCTACTACAATGATTATTGGTCTTTTAGCTATACCTTTACTAGCATAATAGTATAGGTATCGTAGGAGTGTTTCGCCTTGAATATACTTCTGCTCGGTTGTAGTAGCTATGGAGAGGTCTATTATTGCTAGCCTAAATTTCATTAGGTTTTTTAGGTCTATGTGTTTGACTTTAGACACTCTTCCTAGGATCTCTATTTTCCTTATTAATGATATCAGGCTCGTATTTGTCGGCTCTAGTTTTAGTCTCTCTCTTAAAGCTTCAAGAACGTCATCAAAGGTTATTGATGGGGCTTCTTCATCATCTTCATATGTTTTTTCGAGTTCATAGCCTTTAGACGTGTATGCGTCTATTAGTGCTTCTAGTAATATGGCTGCTTGTAGTTCGCCTAGCCCTAGTATAAGCTTTAGTTCCTCTACAACTTGTAGTGCTCTATCTTTTGGTTTGATTCCTAACGGTATCAGTGGGTTAATCCAACCTTTGAAGGTCTTTCCATTCTCCCCCAGTAGTTTACCGTATTCGCCGTGGGGGTCGATCACGAGTATTATGGGTGTTTTTGTCTTCCCTAACTCCTCTATTATCTTAGCAGCAGTTGTAGTTTTCCCTGAACCCGTGGACCCAGTGACTAATATGTGTGGTGATCCAAGCTCGTATGGTACCTCCATGCAATAATTGCCTTCTGCTTTATTGAGCCACCAGTTTCTCCGTAAAGATAGGAATCCTATTTGTAGTGGCTCTAGGGGGTATTCCTCTAGAACCCCTTTGATCTCGCCTATACATATGCCTCCTTTCTCCCTTAGTATTTCGACTTCATAGTCTCGGGCTAGTATCCATACTAATAAGGGTATTAAGCTAAAGGGTAGTGTAATCAATGATGTCACTAACATGATGTAGTCGTCGCCACCTCTTATACTGAAGAGCTGGGGTAGAATTAGAGTGAGGCCAAGTATGCTATTAGCTACCATTACGAGCGCTGCTGAGGCTAGATATCTTGGGCAGAACCAGTACCAGAATAGTGAGGCGAGAATGATGCCTAAGGCTACTATATACGTATTTGTAGCCGTAGTGGCCTCTCCCCTCAGTAGCTCATATGAGGCTTTGATGTTATTGATAAGCCTATAGTCCCTGGTTTTAAGTCTAATAGCTATTAATGAGACCAGTACCGACGCTAACAATGTAGGTATGACTGTGAATAATAATATGCCTAGTGAAGCTTCAGCTCCAAAGAAGCTAGGTGAGGGGGTTGTAAGGCTTATTATCGAGTAGGAGTCTACGAGTGAGAGCACGAGCAGGTATGACCTAAATGTTATAGCCGTAATAGCCGCTAGGATCACCTCAGCTATCAGCACAGCTACGATATATTCTAGTCTAGCCATGTAGTTAAAGATAGCTATGATTATGAGGACGAGTATTATGGTTAGCGAGATAGTGTACGGTTTTCGCATCAACCTCGCCCTATCAGCTTCAAGTATTATATACTTAGATTGAAAAGTGATTTGAGGACTATAGCCTTCAGCTCCGTTAGCATTACTTACACTCACCTCTCTATTTCTCCCTTATGTCTTCCAAGCCTTGTCTATCATGGGGTGGCTAGGTTGAGTATAGAAGCAATAGCAGATACCATATCAAATCTAACGGTAAGGATTGCTAGTATAGCTTGGGGCCTCTTCATGTTGACATGGAGTATTGGTTGGCTCCTTAGAGGCTCTCCTATACCCTTCCTTAGAGTTAAGAGGGCTGGCCAGGACCTTGTAGAGGATGCTGTATGGGCAGCCTTCTGGCTGGCCATAGGCACATCCATATTTGCTTTGGTATCGTATATCGCCAGCCTCTTCGGACCGCCATTAGCATCCTATAATGCTACCTCGCCTTAAGAGTATCAAGGCTATTGTATGAGGTTATCTTAGATGGCTATAGATGTCCTCTGGCTAAGTGAGAAGCTGACGTATCTGGCCATGAGCTTGTCTGTACTAACATATTATATAGGCATTCTTCTCATCGCTCTCCCAGTACCAATGTATAGTGTGAAAAAGTGGGGGTATACTCTCATAGAAGATGGTCTAGTTTCAGCTTTACTGATAATGCTCACCGGCTTTATCCTTTCAACAATCAACTATCTCTCAACCCTATTAGGTGCAAGCAAGAATGTCTTCATGGATTTTGTAATGCTTAAAGAAGATGAAATTCTACTTGTGCTGGTAACGCTAAGAGGCATAGCCTCGCTTCTAGGATTAGCAAGTCTAGGCTTTGTATCAGCCTTCTTTACACCCATAATCAGTATTACTACTATGTCGATCTCACTGCTAACCGCCCTAACAGTGATAGCAGTTCTAGCATTCAATTATGCAGGCTTCTTTATCTCTTTAGGGTCCATGCTTTATGCTCTCCCCTTCCGTATTGGCAGGACAGCAGGTGCTACTCTAATTGCATTCACAGTAGTGTTCAATATAGGGCTACCATTATTACCTCAGTGGTTTTCTCTATTCGAGGAAAGCATGGTCTATTATGCTAATGTTAGGCTAACTGAAGGTGAGCCAGTAAGTATTAGCGGGGTAGTTAATGCCGGTCATGGTAGTCCTGTAGGCGCGGTTGTGATTATTGAGGACCTTGACACTGGCTCTAGATCGTACTTTATCACCACTAAAGGAGGCTTGTTCTCGAGCAAGGCGGGTGCAGGCTTCCTCCTACCTGGACATAGGTATTCAGCCAAGGTCGTTTTTCTCGGAGAAGAGATTGCTCATAAGGAATTCGAAGTGCCAAGAGAGTATAAAGGGACTTTTAAGATTAGCATATGGGCTCCCGGAGTATCAATAATTAGAGGCTCTATAATAGTTAAGCCTAGTGTTGGCTGTAATAGCTATACAATTACAATGCTGTCGGCTAAAGAGTTTAAGTTTACATGCATGAATCCTAAGGATAACTTAGACCTAGAACTAACGTACCCTAAATCATGTAATATTATCCCTATGCACTTGGAGGGTGCATTCATAACCGATTATTCTCGTGACGAGAGCAACTGGCTGGGCGTAAATGTTGTTAGAGAATATTTCACGCTGATAGTTAAACAACAGAATGCCAATAATACTGAAAGAGTAGTATCAATGGTGTTTAACATTACAGGTGATTGCGAGCCACCAAGACCGCGCATAGTAAGCCTCATCGAGCCCGGGGTAGGCGTGGATACGATATCTAAAATGATAATAATGCTCTCCTATGAATGGATAATATTATTTATAGCAACTATATCATATCTATCAATACTATCTATGATAACATATGGTTTAGCTTACGCGTTAGGTGCTTGGAGGCCTCGAATGCTCTTCCCATTCCTATAGGAGTGTGGTTAAACCTTGGCTAGGACTAAACTACTCGTAATGATTCTTACACTAGGCCTTTCATGGTCTATACTCCTGGTCTTTGCGGGAAAATCCGATGAAGCCCTAATAGTAATTTTATCATCACTTGCCCTAGCTATGCCTATGGTTAAGAGGGTTTGGAGGTGGACATAGATGTTGGATCTATCCATCATATTTCTATTAGCATCAATTAGTGCTTCGATAGCGATAATAGCCTATAGGAGATCAGGACTAGACCGTTACTTCACTAAGAGTAGTACATCACTACTTGGTAGTAGGCAGGGTAAATGCCATTGTAATAGTAAGGGTTGTATAGGATTAGTGGAGGTAATTGACTCCACATGCCTCAAGTCATCTGGTCTGCCTAGGAGGCTTTCAGAGCTAGCCGGGATAGGCTCGATAAATGGTGTAATGATCTTCTTTAGACCCGTGGATCGAGCTAAGATCATTAAATCTTTAGAAGCAAAAATTATAGAGCTCAAAATTTTACTTGAGAGAAGGCCTGGCAGTAAATTACTTGAGGAGAAAATAGAGTTATTAAGTAATCTTCTTCGGAAGATACGTAGTGGAAGGGCACCACTAGAATCCACACTAGCTTTAGCTGTTCAGGCATACGAGCAAGCTGATTGCGAAAGAAGAGTACTAGAGGTGCTAAGGATACTCGAGAGCGAGGGCTGTCATGTTAGGTCTCTAAGCTATAGATCCCTACTTGATAGATTCTTGCCTACTACCGCATACTACGAGCTAGACACCGAAGAGCTTGTCGAGGAGTTTACTGAGGTTTTGCCTTGGATTACAAGGCCTAGTCCTACAAGACATGGCGTGTACATAGGAAGCGAGATAGGTACGAGTAGGCCCGTCTTCCTTAGCCTCTGGGATCAAGGTGCCCTACACACTATTGTTGTAGGCCCTACTGGCAAGGGGAAGTCAACATTATTAGCCCTAATAGCCCTAAGAAGCTTAGTTTCCTTCGATAATGTGAGAATATGGGTCTTTGACCCAAAGGGTGATTTATCACTAATGCTATCGTCATACTCTCTTGTAAAAGTTCTTGGAGGTCATGAACTTTATCAGCTGCTCAGATTCGCCCATAATAAGGGTATGCCGCTAGCATACATAATCTCTATGGCTGCAAAGCTAGGCTATAACGATGTTCGAAACATAGAAAGACTGCTAAGATGCGATGTAAGCGAGGAGCTAATAGGCCTAAGGGAGAAGCTTAGGGCGTTAGGCATCTACATAGACGAGTTTTGCCGGTTTACATATTCTGAGAGCATTCATGAGCTAGGGGTTGATGAAGGCATACTGGTCATTGACTTGTCTAGCTTAAATGATGTGATGAGGAACATCATGTTATGGGTCTTACTATTCATAGTTCTAGATCTAGCTAGAGGTGATAGTACTACCAGCCATCATCCTCGTAGCCTTAATACGATACTAGTGATCGATGAAGCCTGGAGGCTGAAGAGCGGCCCTAGCTATATAATGCATCGTCTCTTCAAGGAAGGTAGGAGCCTAGGCGTCGCAGTAGTGCTAGCATCACAGGACCCCTCCGACATACCCGAAGAGGCATGGAATAATGCTGGCAATATAATAGCCTTCGGCTCACCCGACAAAGACTATTTAACGAGTCTGGCTAAGTACATGATGCTAAGCGAGGACTATATAGAGAAGGCTAAGTGGCTACGTAGAGGCGAAGCTATAATAAGGTCTCCCTATAATCCTATTCCATTGCTGATAACAGTAGACGCCGAGCCACGCATAGTTAACGCAGCTAGGAGAGGATATGGGGGCTGAGAATTGGGTAAGAGACTACTTGTTCAGAGAATGGGTAGGGGCTCGCCGACATTTAGGAATAGAGGCTGGCTCAGAGTAGCTCCTGCAAGACTGCCCCCACTTTCGAGCCAGACGCTTAAAGGGAGAGTTGTAGAGCTAAGGCATGACCCTGGCAGATGGATGCCTCTAGCACATATAGTGTTAGAAAACGGGGTTGACTTTTGGATACCTGCAGCTGAAGGGATGTACGTAGGTCAGATAGTGGAGGTCGGGCCTGAAGCTAAACCAGCAAACGGCAATATACTACCAGTAGGCAATATACCTGAAGGAACACAAATATACAATGTCGAGATAAGGCCAGGCGATGGAGGTAAGCTCGCTAGAGCACCAGGCTCTTATGCCATAATACTCGGTAGAAGTGGCAATAAAACCATAATACAGTTGCCAAGCGGTAAAGCCAAGGAAATACCTAACACCGCTAGAGCAATAATAGGTGTACCAGCAGGTGCAGGTAGGCTCGAAAAACCCCTGCTAAAAGCTGGCGCAGCATATCATAAGTGGAAGGTTAAGGCCCGGAAATGGCCTAGAGTCCGTGGAGTAGCGATGAACGCTGTAAGCCATCCTCATGGTGGAGGCAGCCATCAGAGTCCAAGCTTCCCAACAACGGTTTCGAGGAATGCTCCTCCAGGTAGGAAGGTAGGCCACATAGCAGCAAGAAGCACTGGTAGGAGGAAGCGCTAACACTCTCTCATAATATTACTTAATAACCCCCATAACTAGTCGCTTGAGGAGGGGGGCAGAAATGGCTACAAGGGCAAGCTATAAGCTTGATGAAGAGACTAAGAGATGGCTTGAGAACTTACCTCCGGAGTGGAAAAAGTTCAGATACCGTGGCTACAGCCTCGAGGAACTACTTACCATGCCTATGGATGAGTTTATAAAACTCCTTCCAGCTAGACAGCGTAGAAGCCTCCTAAGAGGCTTGACGGATGCTCAGAGGAGACTATTATGGAGGCTTAGGAAGGCTAGACAGAAAATGCTGAAAGGCGAGAAAGTCGTGGTGAAAACTCATGTAAGAGACATGATAATACTTCCAGAAATGGTTGGCCTAACGATAGCAGTCTACAATGGGAAGGAATTTGTACCTGTGAAAATCACACCCGAAATGATAGGCCACTACTTAGGCGAGTTTAGTCCTACATGTAAGCAGGTCAAACATGGAGAGCCGGGGCTTAAGGCAACACGTAGTAGTCTTCATGTAGCCCTTAAGTAGCATCCCCTCCCCGTCCAAAGGGGCCAACCTTGTTTTCATGGAGCTTAAAAAGCATAAGGAATCTCATGACGAGTATAGGAGGAGAAGGATTATTAGAGATAGATACAATGCTACTTTTACAAGCTACAACGAGCTTTACAGACTAGAACAGTTTGAAAAATATTCTTATGTAATTCCTAAATATAATCCACAAGGCATAATCCTAGACGATGGTTGCGGGACAGCCCTACTTTTAGAATACATATGGGCGAGAAAGACCCTTTTCCCGAATGCCATAAAATATTATTTGTGTCTAGATATCTCGCCTGGAATGTTGCTAGAGGCTTCCAAGACAATAACACGTCTGGGTATAGACTATCTAGTAGACCTTGTCGAAGCAGATTCGGAGAACCTTCCCTTGAGAGCAAAGTCCGTCGACATTGTATACTCGTTCACAGTGTTCATGCTGCTCGACCACCCACTTCAGGGTATAAGGGAAGCAAAGAGAGTCGCAAGACGATACGTAATTTACAGTATTTTGAAAAATATACCCAAACTAAGCATAGAGAATATGGGGAAATATATGGGCGAGACTAGTAAGGACCAGATCTTTGTAATAGACTTTTCGCAGAAGAAGCTTAGAACTTAAGGCGAAGCATGATCCTCCTAATATCGTCTAGCCCCTCAACAATATAGTATTTCGCATAATCCTTCACAAGACTGAGAACATTAGTATCAACCGAAGGCGGAGCTATGATAGTGATCCTCCACCCTCTATCTCTTAGCTCCTTAATAATAGTATCGATAGGTTGACTACCAGCAATAGTCTGTCTTAGATCACTAACAAGTAATAGCGATGAGGCTCCTAGCCCCCTAGAGGCCTCACGTAATGCCAACGACACGTTAGTATAACCCTCGAAGCTTGTTGTAAGGAGAATATCTATAAGTTTTAGTATAGACCTCGTCCTAGGCCTCTCAACCACATAAGCGTTCTCGTCGAATAAGACAAGCCTCTTAACTATCGGCATCATTGGGACTACAGAGAGTAGCGCTATAAGGGAATAAGGCCTCATACTACCACTCTTATCAAGGACAGCAACTATTCCTCTATACCTGTACTTACTAAAGTATACTGGAAACTCGTCGACACCGTAAAGCATTCTTCTGAAGGTCTCGACAAGATCTATTCTGGTCCCTTTATACGCTAGTTTTCTCCTAGCCCTAGCCTCTAACGTTCCCAGGCTACTTACCGCCCTCCTTACAATAATCCTCATTAAATACAATGCTAAGGTTCTAAGCCTATTATCGCTCCTCTTAGCTAATGTTGATAAGAGTTTAAGCGAGTCGTAGAGGTTCAGAGAGTAGACTAAGGCCTTAATATGTTTCGGGTTATTAGGCTCTTCCAGCAATTTTCTTAACTCATTAATTCTATATGAAAGCTGCGGACTAGACTCTATAATGCTAGAATATTTCCTCATAATTTTCTTTAGTTCTATCTCTGCTAGATCAAGGTATCCTAAATTGTCCTCCTCTATAGCTTTTAGTATATTAGCCTCAACACCGGCCAACGCAATTAGAAGCTTAAGCTCCTCAGAACCGTCTATAGAGCCACCAATACCTTCAATTATAGTGGAGGGCATTGATGTAAGAAGGCTAGATAAGTCCTCGGCCCTACCTTTACCAGCCTTGCTAAAGTATTTGGGAACCAAATACGATAGTGCCTTCACATTCTTAACATGTTTTAAAGCTTCGCCCACGAACTCCCCGTATCTTGGGCTCTTCAGAATCTTGGAAGCTAGTCTGGGCTCGATACTTAGAAGCCTACCAAGATCTCTTGGAGATAGAAGCTTATTATCAACTAGATAGGTTATGTCATCCGGCCCGAGTACAGCTCCCAGCTCAAGGCTTCTACCCTCTTTTATTCTCCTACTAATCTCCCCGGCTACCTCGCTCACCAACCTTGACGATCTTTCATCGCTAACCAGCTTCCTAAATAGCTTAATGAGAGAGCTGGTCTTGAGGTATTTTAACACAGGTTTGGAGATAAGAGCTAATGCGTCTCTATACCTTCTTTGATCCATCATCCTCTCTGCTATTGATGCTAGTGCTTTCTCGTAGCTAGAATAGTTACCTATTATATTCCTAGCTATGCGAATAACCTCGCCCTTCCAGGCTACTCGCTCAACAACTCCATCAGGTCTAATTAAGCCTAATGCTTTAAGCCTGGTATAGGCTTCACTCCTCTCTCTAGAAGAGAGTATTCTCTTCAAACGCTTTTTCGTTATCGTGTCCCCATAGCTTAAGCCAGCTCTAGAGAGATCTTCTTCAATCCTTCTAGCTATCTCCCTAGCCTTCTCGTCATGGGAGATTACTGTCTCCACAATCTCAGCGAGCTTATCCCTACCTATTCTCCCCTTCGATAAAGTAGCATCGAACAATAGTACTAGGTCTTTAACAGTAATAGTCTTGTCATAGCCCTTAAGCGCTCTATAATTGTCAAGAATCTTAAGCGTGTCTACGATCTCTGACGTAGATACAGGTATACCGTACCTTCTAAGTATATCGGCTACCCTATACACTATGCTTGTAAAGTCCTTGGAGATACCACTTTCTAAGCCCATATCATCCTAGTACCTCTCTAATAGCCTCTTCTATTATAGGCTCATCCCCTCCCCTTTTGAGTAACACTATCTCGGCAGCCTCCTTTACATCGGCTATATCCACTATCTTTGCTCCTCTTAGCGATGCAAGCCTACCAGCTATGCGAGCCCAAAGCGTAGTATCAG
>JBEVCE010000009.1:0-10603 GCA_040514295.1 Pyrodictiaceae archaeon
TCTACGAAAACTTAAGGGTCTTGTATCCCGAGTCCCTAAGCAGAGTCCATACACTCCAGTCTTAGCGTAGATAGCATTGTGTAATGCTGTTATATCACTATAGCCTACTAGGGGCTTAGGGTCCTCACGGATAACCTCATAATCTAGTAGGTCTAGGAGGCGTAGAGCTCCAACCCCCCACGAGCACAGAAGATGGCATCTATGCCAGGATCTCTGAAAGCCCGGTTAAGCTCCTCGGCCCTAGCCTCTGGCGAGGCCGAGTAGAACCAGCTTCTCGCCGCGCGCTTGAGAGTATCTCCCACGATGACCTTAAAACCCCATTCGACGTAGGACCTCAACACCCTCAGCGACCCTCATCCGTGGATAAATAGGGTAGCTCGATGGCACCGTAACGAATATTGTTGAACCGCTACGAAGCCTAGGGGGCTTCACCTTGGGCTTAGCCAATACCCTCACCAAGCTCGTAGTGGGAAGGGGTCCCTAGAAATTCTAGCATTGTATGTCATAGAAAACTTTGATGGCTTGTGCTGCATAGCCTACCTCTTACGTCCCATACTCTTAGCTGTATCGGACAGGGTTAGACAAAAAACTGCCTAGGATTATGGTAGTCTATGGGTGGAGTCCTTACTCCCCATCGGAGGATATGGGATGGCGAGAATAGTTCTTACTGCTGATCGTGCCCTCTTTACAGACTTTTCGGGCCTTGATGCTCTTGGCTTCGGGCTATGCCTACCATTAAGGCTGGTACCCGCCCTAGTAGAGTATCGTATCATTGCCCCACCTGTTCCTACTCGTAATGGGAGGGCAGTCTTTGCTCCCTATGCTTTAGCCAAGGTCGAGGCATCACTACTAGCCGCCGGGTTTAAGAGAGAGGAGGTGGTCATAGTCCCACCCGAGAGGATTAACAAGGCAGTGGGGAGGGATACGGAGCTTGTAGGAGTACATGTTGTAGATCCTCAGGGGCTAGCACCAGTCTCTTGGACCCTTCGCGTCATGACGGGTGGAGGCAAGACTTGTACTGCCTATGAGTTTGAGAGGCTCATGGCCAGGATTATGAAGCTCAAGAAGAAGTATGGCTTTAAAGTGGTTGTGGGAGGACCGGGTGTATGGCAGCTAAGAGGGCTGTTGGACAAGTTTGGTATAGACGTGTTATATGAGGGTGAGGCTGAGGAGGACTTTCCACGCTTAGCTAAGTCCCTTCTCTCTGGGGAGAAGGCGCCAAGGATTGTAGTTGGAAGGCCGGTACCACCAGAGAAGATTCCGGCCATTGTAACCCCCTCTAGGAGCGGACATGTACAAGTTACAAGGGGGTGTCCACGAGGCTGCCAGTTCTGCAAGCCGACAACATTCATCTTTAGGTCAATACCACTCGATACTATACTAAGGGAGGCAGAGCTAAATGCTAGGGCCGGGGCTCGAGAGATAAGCTTTGTCACCGAGGATATTCTCTTGTATGGTGCTAAGGGCCTTAAGCTAGACAGTGAGGCTGTTAAGAAGCTCTTCTCGGAGACCCTAAAAGTGGTTAAACCCTATGGGGTAAATAGGCTCAGTTTCAGCCATGTAACCCTCTCCTCAGTCCTAGTAGCTAAAGACGCTGTTGAATATATCGCTGAGGTTAATGGACTTTCAGAAGACAACCCTCTTTTCCCCCAAGTTGGCTTCGAGAGTGGGAGCCCGAGGATAGTTGAGAAGTACTTCAGAGGAAAGCCCTATCCATGGGGGCCTGAGGACTGGCCATGGATAGTTGTCGAGGGTAGTAAGCTGCTAAACGAGTACTACTTGTATCCCTGCCTGACATACATCATTGGTTTTCCTGACGCAACACCAGACGACTACGTCAAGACCACGGAGCTCATAGACAAGCTTAGGGAGGAGAGGATAAAGGGCTGGATCTTCCCACTCTTACTAGTACCAATAGGAGGTACTAGGGTTGAGGGGAGAGTTGGCTTCAAGACGATAGCTGAGTTACCAGAGGAGGCCATAGAGAGTATCATTGCTGGCTGGGAGCATAGCATAGAGTTCTCGAAGTACATATACCCCGTGCTCTTAAGAAGCATAAAGTACACGTGGACAAGAAGGATCGTATCGTTACTCATAGATAGGGCTTTGAACGCTATGAGGGAGTGGATAGATGCCTTGAAGAAGAATCCTGCAGCTGTAGAGGAGTTCTCGAGTATAAATATAAGGAGCCCTTACGGAATCCTCTTAACCCTATTGAAGGCCATGGCTAGCCGTCAGAGGCGGGAGAAAGAGGCTGTAAAAGTATATGTAAAGCGTAATAGCAGGATGGCTTAGCTAGGGTAGAGGGCTTGGCTGTAAAGCCTGCTAGTGCAGCTGCATTAGCTGGATTGTGGAGGCTTGTAGGAGATGGCGTCATTGATAAGGGTGATTCAGTGGTGCTCGTACTTACTGGTCACGGCCTCAAGGACCCTGATGCCATGGCCTCGGCTTCTACTATGAGGCTTAAGGCATTAGGAGTTGAGGATGCTGTTAAGAAAGATACTAGTGCTGGCCAAGGGCTAGGCGTCATGCCTATAAGCCCTTCCTAGGGCTAGAGCATGGATGAGGGTCTGGCGTCTTGTGCAGGATACTTGTAGCCTATGGTAGGCTGGGGATCCTTAAAGAGCACTATCCTGGGCTGATTCGAGGACTCATAGGGGCATCATACTACGACCCCTACCAGGTTAGGGCTTTCGGCCCCGGAAAACACTCGCATGGAGATGGCTGGGGCAGGGTCATCCTCGCAATAGGTTCCGGGAAGATAGCTATAAGCTATTATCGTAGCCTAAGCCCAATCTACATCGATAGGCCTCAGGCTAGGCCTCCAGGGATACTAGAGGAGGTCTCAAACCCTCTAGTCATAGATGTGCTGCATGCTAGGGCTAGTAGCAGGGGCATGCCTGTCAACATTCTCTCGGTCCAGCCCTTCGAGTACCACACTAGGAGCGGAGCTAGGCTCTTCCTCATACATAACGGCTCAGTGGATAAGGAGAAGCTTGTAGGACAACTTGAGGGTAACTATGGGGGCCTAGAGAGGTATAGTGATAGCTACGTCATGGGGCTATGGCTCGCAGAACGTCTAGGCGACGAGCTTGACAAGGATCTTGTAAAGGAGCTAAAGAGGTATACCAGGACGGCATTAAATATAGCATTAGTCCTTATAGCTCCTTCAAGAGTTGAACTTATAGTAGGAGGCTATTACCGTGAGAACTTATCATTGGAGAGGAAGGAGTATTATAGGCTTTACGCTGCCGAGCTAGGCGAGGAGAAGGGTATTATAGTAACATCCTCAACTATAGCTGGCTTCGAAGAGTATAGGCCTAGCAGTATAAGGTCTTGGAAGGAGCTGGAGAACGGTACATACTACCATATCTTTGTGGAGATGAGGAGAGATAACGAGCCCGAGCATAGGATGACCATGTTCACGATATAGCTAGCCACCATGATTCTTCACGAGCAGTGGCCATAGATTACTAGAGGCTTTTACCTAGTCCCGCAAGCCTCTCAAAGGGCAGCAGCAATACCGTCTAGCACGTACTAGCACGTAGGCTCCTAGCTGCTCTCCAATAGCTCCCGCAAACTCACGGCGCAGCTCTCTTGCCGCCGAGCTGGCGGCAACATAGTAGCTCCACGTTCGCCCCCATGAATCTCCTTAACCAATTCTTTTACACTTGTAGACTACTACTAGGGGAGAACTTTCCCAGTCGGCTTGGCTCGAGGATGCGTAGCTCCAGCCTCCTATCAACGAACAATGGATAGAGCGCCGGCCTACGCGTATCCAAATATAGTAATTCTTTCTCTAGAAGTCGGTAACAAGACGATGAAGACGTAACGGATAATGAAGAGGTAAGCCCTGTAGAGTACAGGGCCATGAGAGGGACTTCTATGCTCTAGCGTAGAGCCAACAGGCCACCCAATGATTTCTCTCAACCTCGACCAGGGGAGGCTCCTCTCTTTTACACCTATCCATAACCCTATCGCATCTGGGATGAAACTTACAGCCTGGGGGCGGGTTTATCGGTGATGGAGGCTCTCCGGTTATCCTTGTCTTCGGCTTTTTCCTGGCTATAAATGGGTCTGGTACTGGTATTGCCGCTAGAAGCATCTTGGTGTAGGGGTGTAGGGGTTTCTCGAAGACCTCTTCTGAGGGGCCTATCTCGACTATCTTGCCCAGGTACATGACTGCTATATAGTTGCTCATGTAGCGTACCACGCCTAGGTCGTGGCTTATGAATAGATATGTTAGGTTGAACCTATTTTGTAGATCCTTCAACAAGTTTAGTATCTGGGCTTGTACCGAGACGTCGAGAGCTGAAGTGGGCTCATCTAGCACTATGAACTCTGGCTTGAGCGCTAACACTCTTGCTATAGCTATCCTCTGCCTCTGGCCACCACTAAACTCGTGAGGGTAGCGATATAGGTGTGTCTCATTGAGCCCAACCTGGTAGAGAAGATCCACTACGAACTTCTGTGGATCCTCCACGTGAATCCTATGAACCCTTATGGGCTCTATTATTAAGTCGAAGACTGTCATGCGAGGGTTTAGGCTCATGTAGGGATCCTGGAATATCATTTGGGCCCTACGCCTAAACTCTTGCAGCTCGTGACCCCTAAGCTTGAGCACATCCTTTCCGTCAAAGTATATCTTGCCTGAGGTGGGCTCAATTAGCCTCAGTAGGAGTCTGCCTACTGTTGTCTTACCACAGCCGCTCTCACCTACGAGGCCTAGCGTCTTTCTCCTGGGAACTATGAAGCTGACACCATCAACAGCTTTTACGTAGGCTCTAGTGAAGAAGATGCTCTTTACGGGAAAGTATTTCTTGAGCCTAATAACCTCTACTAGAGGCTCCTCCCCCCTAAACATGCTCCTAAGCATCTTTCTCTCATCGTCGAGGTTCTCACCAGCCATAGGCATGGCTTACACGCACCCCCTCTCTAGGGCTTCTCCTCAACTCCTATTGCCTGCTCCTGGTAAAGCCAGCAAGCAACACTATGGTTCTCCTTGACTAAGAACCTAGGTGGCTTATCCCTCCTACATATCTCCATGGCCTTGGGGCACCGGGGGTGGAACCTACAGCCGGGGGGAGGGTATATCAGGTTAGGTACAGTGCCGGGTATGGACTCTAGCTTCTCTATTCTTGTAAGAGGGTTTGGCACAGCTCTTAGTAGTGCACGCGTATACGGATGTAGGGGGTTACTGAAGAGCTCCTCTACAGGGGCCTCCTCAACTATATAGCCTGCATACATGACTGCAACACGGTCACACATTTCAGCTACGAGCCCCATGTTATGTGTTATTAGCAGTATCGTGAGCCCCTCCCTCCTCTTAAGCTCCTTGAGGGACTCCATTATCTGGGCTTGTATCGTTACGTCTAATGCTGTCGTAGGCTCATCAGCTATCAGTAGTTTTGGCTCGTTAGACATGCTTATAGCTATCACACCCCTCTGCTTCATACCCCCACTAAGCTCATGGGGATACGAGGAAACTCTCCTTTCTGGGTCGGGCATTAGGGCTTTTCTTAGCACATCTACTGCCTTCCTAATACCCTCCCTTATGCTGGCAACCCTGCCATGGCTCTTCATGGTCTCAGCTATATGGTATCCTATGGTGTAGAGAGGGTCTAAGGCTGCTGACGGGTCTTGGAAGATGTATGCTATCTCGGCTCCACGGATCCTCCTTAGCTCGTCCTCGGATAGCGAGAGTATGTCCACGGGTTTCCCGGGCTCAGGATAATATATTATCCTGCCCTTCTCGATCTTACCTGGAGGGAATATGAGCCTGGTCAGGGCACGAGCAGTAACACTCTTACCGCAGCCGGTCTCGCCTACGAGGCAATAAGTCTCGCCACGACATATCGTGAAGCTTATACCATCTATGGCCTTTACTATTCCGGCATAAGTGTAGAAGTTTATGTAGAGGTCCTCGACAACTATTATAGGGTCGCAGCCAGGGGGCCTAGGCACTTACTTCACCCCCCGCCTACTGGCTTCTTCTTCAGCTTAAACTCGATGCTTCTCCTCGTACGCGGGTCTAGTACATCTCTTAGAGTATCCCCTAGCAGGTTGAAGCCTAGTACTGACAAGAGTATCGCTAGGCCTGGGAAGAATACTAGCCACCAGGCGTCAGGAAAGTACTGTGCACCGTCATAGACTATACGGCCCCAGTCAGCTATCGGGGGTACAGCGCCTAGACCTAGAAAGCTTAAGCCAGCTTCCACCAGCATTACAGCACCAAAGTCTAGTGTTATGTAGACTAGTATCGGCCCCATAATATTGGGTAGGATATGCCTAAACATGATGCTCCTCGTCGGGACACCAAGGGCGCGTGCAGCCTCGACATAAGTATTCTCCTTAGCTGATAAGACCATACCTCTCACAAGCCTAGCATAGCCAGGCCACCAGACAATCCAGAGAGCTACTATGACCGAGACTAGCCTTGAGAGAGGCCCAACATGCTCAGGCTTTAGAGCGAAGAGCCCTAGAAGAATATCCTCAAGCCACTTGTTCTCGGCAAGGAAGCCTGCAAGCCTATCAGGGAAGACCGCTGAGAGGGCTATAGCGAATATCATTCCAGGGAAGGCTAGAAACATGTCCACAATCCTCATGATAGTCTCATCCACGGCGCCACCATAATAGCCAGCCACGAGGCCCAATGCTATACCAATCCAGGGGCCAACCAGCATTACGAGTAGCGTCACAATGAAGCTTGTCCGTGCACCATAAAGAATCCTGCTCCACAAGTCACGCCCATAATCGTCGGTGCCTAGGAGGAGAGTATAGTTGCCTGGTTTGAGCCCGTAGATAGTGCACTCCTTACCTATATGAGCAGTGCTTAAGGGTGGAGCAAGATATGTTGACCGGTCACAGAATAAGAGAGAGAAATCGTAGCTAAAGGGGGCCATGTAAGGCCCTATGACTGCTATTACGACGAATATCGTTATGAGGAAGACTCCTATAAGCCCTGGCGGCGACCTGTTAAGAGCATAGAACATTAGCCTCCACTCATCAACCCTAGCCTGGTTACGTTGTCTCCAGCCTCGTCTAATAGAATCCAGTATTATGACTAGTAGATCTATAATGGCATCGGTGAACTTATCTAGTATACTTCTCTCATAGACCTCCTTTACAGCTTCCTCCAGGCTTACAATCCTCCTATCTTCAGCCATACCTCCTAATACCTCACACGGGGATCTATGACAGCGTAGAGTATGTCGACTACGAGGTTGGCTATAACGTATATCAAGGAGACCAGGAAGAGTGCGCCTATGAGGGATAAGTAGTCGTAATTATTTATGGCTTGTAGCATATACCTACCTAAGCCTGGTAGGCCGAATACAGTCTCAGTTATCGGAGCACCCGCTAGGAGGCCACCGAACATTAGACCTAGGACGGTTACTATTGGGACCATGGCGTTGCGTAACACATGTCTATACTTCCAAGATCTTGGAAGCCCGCGAGCCTCAATATACTCTACGAAGTCGGAGCCCATGGCGTCAAGGAAGCTATTCCTTACAAGACGTGCGACAACACCTATACTAGGATAGGCTAACACGAAGGCTGGAAGAGTATACCTTGCTAGTATCTGGCTAAGTGTCTTGCCATCAAGCATTATTATGGCATCTATAAGAGGTATACCAGTTATAGAGTATGGTGGTGTAGGGGTACCAGCAAGGGTTATTAGCTTAAGCTCTGTAAAGAAGACGAATATCAATAGGTAGGCTAGCCAGAAGATTGGCGTTGAGACACCAATGAGGGCTATGATCCTAATAGTTGTATCAACCCAGGTATCCCTCTTGAGAGCCGAGATTATGCCTAGCGGGATGCCTATGGCAAGGACCATCACGAACGCCAGGATGGCTAGCTGGAACGTGACAGGGAAGTATCTGAAGACATCCTCCCAGACCTTGTTATGAGTTACAGGGCTAACCATACTATTCGTAAGGAGCTTCTCCATGAAGAAATAGTATTGTACTATTATAGGATCCTTTAGGTGATACTCGCGTACAAGCTGTTCAACAACCTGAGGGTTAGCCTTCTCGCCCCCAGCCCAGAGCCTAGCAGGATTAGCAGGAATGACAGCTGCCACGAGGAAGACGATGAACGTAGCCCCCACCACGGTAGGTATAAACGTTAGTGCCCGGCGGACAAGGAATCTACTTAGACCCGCCATCCCGTAGAGACCTCCTACAGACGGACTTCCTACCTTGCTAGCTCACAGGCACCTGGTCTTTCATCGTGTCCCTGAGGCCATGTCCTAGGTTTTATGGTCCTTGGGTTCTATAGGCTTTTCTCCTCTAGTACCAACTATGGGTAGAGGATGCCGGCGTAGGGGCAGGGAGACAGGAAAAAACAAGGTTATGTGTCGAGCCTAGTCCTTAAGAGGCCTAGAATCTTACCCGCTAATGAAGCTCTGTGCCTCGCTTGGCGTCTTTACAACACTAAGTTCTAGTACCGAGAACTTTGTACCTCCATAGAATAGTGGTCCTGCGTAGTTGTCTGGGTCTAGGTAGTCTGGTGCCCAGCCTATGATGTAGACGTCGAAGTCTCCCTTCTCAGTCCTACTGAGTAGTGTAGGCCATTCTAAAGGCTCCACTGTTATCTTGAAGCCTAACCGGCCCCACGTCTGCTGTAGCAGGGTTGCTATCTTCTCCCTCTGAGTATTTCCACGATTATACCATATCTTGAAGCTATACTTCGTGGGGTCTATCCCGGATTTCGCTATAAGCTCCTTAGCCTTAGTCAAGTCGAAGGTATACTTTAATACTATGTTGTCGTTGTGGCCTGGGAACCCTGCTGGTATAACACCGTAGAGCCTTGCAAGGTAGCCAGCATACACTATGGTCTGTATCTGCTCGAATGGTATAGCATACATTAGTGCCTGCCTAACCAGCTTATTGTTGAATGGCGGCTTGTGGGCATTGAGCACTATGAAGACTATTGCGGGCTCTAGGCCGCGCTCCTCGACAACAACCTGGAACTTGGGGTTGTCAGGATACTTGTAGCCCTTGATATCCTTGAGTCTTTCGAGGGGTATTGCGCCATAGTCGGCTTGCCCGCGTTTCAAGATCTCTATCCTGGCCACGGCGTCATCGTTTATGAGAAATATTACCCTCTCATGCTGTGGCTTAGGCTGGCCATAGAGCTGCTTCCATAAGGTTACGTTCCAGTAGTATGGGTTGTACTCTAACACTATGTAGCTATTCTCCTCATACTCCTTGACATAGTATGGGCCTGTTGCTGGTGGATACTTGTGGAGGAAGATATGTGTTGGCTCCTGCTCCCCGGTACCAATGTACTTGGCCCATGCGGCTGGGTTCTTGCCGTAATTACTCGCCTTGAGAGCTTCCTCATACTTGCCCTTCAGCTGGTCCACGTTATCGAAGAGATATTTCATCGGTATAACGCTTAGGAATGGGTCTGCAAGGATGCTAAGTATTGGGCTGTAGGGGTAGTATAGTTTCAGCATTAACACTCCAGCGGTCTTCCCCTTATAGTTGAACATGCTTAGCAGCTCATCCAGGCTCTTAACCTCCTTCGTGACACCCTTGTAGTCGGCATAGATTCCTCCCTTAGCTAGTAGGCTGTTGAATTCATCCTCGCTTAGCACCTTACTAGCATTAACATTTATGAACTCTGTAACCATCCAGCTGGGGTCTAGCTGTAGCCTAGCAACACGCCATATAGTGAAGAGCATGTCTATAGCACTAATATCGTAGGTCTTATTATGCCATGGGTCATAGGCTTTAACGCCACCACGTATCACGAAGTACCATGTGGTGCCGCTCTTATCGTGGGCCCACGCAACAGCAAGGTCGGGTGAAAGCTCCTTGGTCTCCTCCTTCCAGAAGGTTACCAGGGTATCGCCTATGTTATGCCATATCGCCCAGCCAAAGGTCTCATAGTCTGCTGCTGGATCGAATGTATCAGGCCAGCCATGGGTTACATCCACGTAGGTGTTAGGGCCGTTCGCGTAGTCCTTGATACCTATCTTGACCACTGGTGCATCCTTATCCTCCCATATAAGATCCCATCTCTCTGCTAGAGTCGGGTGGTAGTAGCGTCCATGAACCCAGCTCCAGTAGTTGAATACGAGCTTGTACTGGCCTAGCCAGAGTATCGGGACCTCCTCGTTGCTAAGCTTGTATATTGCCTCGTAGATCTGCTCCCTTATATCAGGGTTGGTTTCTTTTCTCGCAGCAATTATCAGGGCGTCGACGTACGGGTTCCTATAGAATGCTGGATCGATATCCACGAAGCCTACCGACTTCTCTATGGGCTTTGTCTTCTTCTCGTCAATAGTATACTTTACCACTATGATCTCCTTACCCTTGGGGTTAAACTGGGGTACCTTGCTCCCTACTGGGCCTACAACTATGAATGCCTTACTAGTCTCTATGACGAGGGCTTGTGGTCCTGTGGGTGTTGCTGTGGTTGTTGTGGTTGGCGTTGTAGTGGTCTTTGTAGGGCTCGGTGTTGGGCTCGTGGTTGGTGTTGGAGTAGTTGTTGGGGAGGGGCTGGTGGTTGTGGGTGAAGGTGTCGTTGGACTAGTTGTCGTTGTTACAGGTGTGGTGGTTGTGGCTGGTGCTGTTGCTGTTGGCGTAGG
>JBEVCE010000009.1:10703-15755 GCA_040514295.1 Pyrodictiaceae archaeon
GCTGTTGGCGTAGGAGCGGGTTTCGGCGCCATGGCATAGTATGCTGCAACAGCTATGATGACCACTATGACTGCTACAGCTATGCCTACTGCAGCTCCTTTAGAAATACCCTTGAAGGGCATGTAGACTCACCTTGGAGGAGGGGGTTTCCAGACCACTATAACAACCACTATATAATGGTGTTAGAATGACCCTTTAAATAAATCTCTAACTTCCCGGGGGAGATGCAAGGGTAGTTACGGAGAGGCCTTGGGTCTTCTAGGCTGCTGTCCTAAGCCCCCATTCTCTAAGCTTGTTGACGGCTGTGTAGACGCTCTTCTGGATAACGCTTAGGGTGTATAGGGATCTAGGGCTCATCCTCCACCTTTGCCCCGAGGGAATATAGCCTAGGCTTATTAGGCCTAGGCTTATCGAGGCGTCTATCAGAGACGCTAGTAACCTGTGAGGCTCATGGCCTGGTAGTAGGCCGGGCTTATAGGATAGGCCGAAGACTGTTGTTAGAGCATCG
The DNA here is from genome assembly GCA_040514295.1 of Pyrodictiaceae archaeon. Lineage (GTDB taxonomy): Archaea > Thermoproteota > Thermoprotei_A > Sulfolobales > Pyrodictiaceae > JBEVCE01. Next base: position 11,212 of record JBEVCE010000009.1, read on the forward strand.
TAGAGTAGCTGGTCACTAGGCTTAGGCTTAACACCTCTTATGGCTGAGAGCCCTCTCCTCGAGACCAGGCTAATATACTTCTCTGGGCTAAATGTATTGAGGTAGACGTAGCCTGGTAGCCTCCCTATCCCGCTAACACCAGCTGCTAGGAAGCTATTGTAGTCTACGACATACTCGTCTATGAGCCCCCTCCCCCTAGTCATACACCATGGTGTTGCAGGCTGATAACCCTTGCTCATAGACATGTACAAGATTAACTTGTACATCTTATACTCCTCTGGGTGAAGGTAGACGCTATGCTTGCTGCCAGGCCTGGGAGGGCTCATGAGCGGGTAGAATGTTATCTGGTCTACTCCTAGGCTTAGGGCGGCTTCTATGTCGAGGCCTAGCTGCTCTAGAGTCTCACCCGGAATACCCCATACCACGTCTATGTTAAGCGTATCAAAGACTCCTATCGAGCTTCTAATAGCCCTCAGCGAGTCCTCTAGACTATGGTTCAGTCTTCCTATCCTCCACAACTTCTCCTTCTGGAAGGACTGGATGCCGATACTAAGCCTAGAGACTCCTACGCTCCTAAGCATCTTAGCAGACTCCTCGTCTATGTCCCTAGGATTAGCCTCAACCGAGACCTTGACGCCTCTACCTATAAGCCGGCGTAGGTAGTCTATGAAGTCTACTAGGCTGTGGATATTCACCGTGGGGGTCCCACCCCCGATGTAGACCTCTGCTATTCTTACACCCTCAGCTAGTGATACGAGGCTCTCTACTTCCATGCGCAGATTAGACATGTAGGCGTAGTAGAGGTCTTCTCGGTAAGGGTATCTAACGAAACAGCAGAAGGGGCATAGAGGTTTATGGCAGAAAGGCATGTGGATGTAGAGGGCGTAGGTGCCCTGGGCACTACGAAGCATTCTCTCATGATCTGCAGGGAGAGGCGATAGCCAGAGCCTGCGTAGGAAGTCTAGGCTACGGGTATAAACGAGGCTTGAAAGAGCATGGTAGAAGTATTTCATAAAGTCTCATTCCCGAGTACTATGTAAAACATAGCTCATATACTATTAAGGCTGGCGCTGAAACTTTATAGTCTACTATTCCATTGTCTAGGTCTTCGCGTATAACCAGCATGCCACCAATGGTTCTTCTCAACCCCTATCATTGGGGTTCTTTTCTCCCACAGACAGGTTTTGCGAGAAGGCGGCGAAGGTGGAACCTACAGCCAGGGGGAGGAGTCAAGTAGTCTATAGACCTTCCTCGACGAGCTCCATACCCCTACCTGTCAGCCTGGGTATGGCCTCCCTTAACGCTTTTGTATAGGGGTGTAGGGGGTTCGTGGATAACACTATCTGTGGGGCCCTCTTCGAGCTACTGGCCGGTATTCTATCAGATATCATCCTGGCTACTCTGAAGCCGTGGATTACATAGAGATGTGTTGGGGCTTAGGTTTCGCCTCGGCAGCCTGGCCCTGACAGCCGATACCGTTACCAGGATCCAGTCGTCCGGGACCTCGCCTGGCTCGAGAATCCTAACCTCCCTGGCATAGTCTAGGGCTAGCCTCGCAATCCTGAGCCCCTCCCCAACCCAGCCACCACTACTCCACCATAGAATGCTGCGCCATAGACCATCGCCTCTGCTTCCCTCACGCTCCGGATTCTCATCATGCCCAGCGACACCCCTATTACTCGTATAATTTTGGTTAGGCTATAGAACGCGCTGGAATACAGCCATATGCTCTAGAACCACCAGCATCGTGAGCCTCCATGCGCCTGACCTCACCACGGAGACTGCTAGGTGGGGTGGGGAGTCAGTGATATCGACTATCCTGGCGGAGAAGCCCCTGAGAATCCTAGCAGCTCTTTCAACGATATCCCTAGCTGAGGGCCTAATCCTGGGGACCACAGGGGTCTCATAGACATGTACGAGGCCTCGGGCAGCAAGCTCTTCCACAAGCATCCTTAGAGGCATCCAGCCAGGCACCGGGTCCCTAGGAACGAGGAGCCTTAGAGGCCTCTCATCCCCCTGAGCCCTCCTTAACGCCAAAGCCGCTAGCACGACCTCGATAGACCTAAGAGCTATCACAGTGTCCGGTACAAGCTCTCCACCAACCCTCTTAGCTATCTCCTCGAGAGCCTCCTCCAAGCCAGCTGCAGCGAGCTTGGCAAGCTCCATCCTCCTCTCCTCACTAGGCTCCCTGAGAACAGACCACCACAGCTCCTCCAATGGCCCCGGCATACAGCTTCCCTAGGTAAGGCTATCAAGCCAGAACAAGCCCATATAAATAGGGCCCGCATCCTATGATCCCACACGGTGAGGAGCACCCTCCCCTCGGGATGCACCTCCGCCGACCCCTCCCTAGGGAGGGTGGTGGGGACCGGACACCTCGCCGACCACCTCTCTAGCTAGTCTCTGGGGGCTCTGTCTTGGCCAGGATCCTTGGAGGAGAGGATGTAGAGAGGCTTGTGGATCCAGCCGAGCTCGTAAAGGATGTAGAGATGGTGCTTAAGAGTGATGCCCATGCACCTCCAAGACAGGCCCTAGAGCATCAGGGTAGCTGGTTCGGAGTGATGCCGGCAGCAGGCCTAGGCTACTACGCTGTAAAGCTCGTCGGAGTCTACCCATCAAACCCTCGTCGCGGCCTACCTCTTGTGAGAGGAACCCTACTACTCTTCGACGCTGGTAGCGGCGAGCTATTACTAGAGGCTGATGCGGGCCCAGCCACCGGGTGGAGGACAGCGGCAGCAACAGCCCTAGCCCTCCGGCTACTAGGCTATCAGGGTGGGGGGGTACTAGGAGTCATAGGTGCAGGAGTCCAAGCAGACTATCATACCAGGATGATTAAGCTCCTCTACCAGCCAGACAACATAATTGTCTACGACATAGACCATGCCAGGGCTAGGAGGTTTGCAGAAAAACACGGGGGTAGGACAGTAGGCCTCGAGGAGCTACACAGCGAGTCGGATCTCCTAGTAGCAGCTACTACCTCGACAAGCCCGGTAGTCAAGGGGGCCCTACTAAGAAGGGGGGCCTACGTCGCAAGCATAGGAGCGCCAAGACCGGTTAGAGAGTTAGACGATGAGGCCAAGAAGAGGGCTAGATGCATACTAGTAGACACGATAGAGGGGGCCAGGAGGGAGACGGATGACGTGGAGGGGGTAGAAGAGCTAGTAGAGCTAAGACAGGTGGTCAGAGGGGAGAAAGCCTGTAGCCCTGGAGAGATCAGAGTATACAAGAGTGTGGGCACAGCACTCCTAGACCTGGCAATAGCAATACACCTCTACAGGAGACTATGAGCAGTAGACCCCGAGACGATTAAACCGCTCCCGAGGGATACCCAAGGCCTTGAGGATAGGCAGACTATATCCTCTACGCCTCGGTGCAGGACATGGCCGTAAGGATAAGGGTAAAGGCTAGGTCGAGGCTAGACCACGCCAGGGAAGAAACCATCATAGCCCTCGTCAACAGCGGCTTCGAGACCGATACACCCCAGCTACTAGTACCCATGAGGCTAGCCGAGAAGCTAGGCCTCCACAACAGGCTCCTAGAAGCACGCATAGAAGCCTACGGCACTGTTGGAGGCCCCATCAGAGTCTACGTACTCCCCTCCTCCCTGGAAGTCGCAATAGTCGAGGAGGGGGCGAGCAGAGAAGGATAGTAGCAGGTGCAGTAATATCAGAGTACGAGAGAGAAGCACTGATAAGCGACTACCTAGCAGGAGAACTAGGGATAATAGTCGAGGACTTCAAGGAGGGCATATGGAGGCTCAAAACAGACCCACCAGCACTAAAGAGGAGAACCTATAAGCCACAATACTGGTAGCCAGCCTAGCCCCCTAGGATCCTTATCCTACCACCTACCTTGGCTAATCACGGCCAGCTCTCACCATCCCCCTTATTAACTCTTTAGTGGATGTTTTGGATGAGTACTTAGAGCTTAAGGAAGAAGTACATTTTATCAGCAGTCTATCTTGTACATCCCATAACGCTATTGAAGGACGATAACGAGAAGTTATTCATATTGATTTTACTAGCGGTATTGGCGTCACAAATTTAGGTCATGTGAATCCAGAGTTGTTGAGAGAGGCTATAGAGGCTCTAGAAAACCTATGGCATATGTCTATACATCTCGACGGCAGGTTACGTGAAGACACCTATAGTGAGATCTCGTATTATTAGGGTTTAGAAGCTACTATCCCCATGGAGGCTTGGAGAATAGTAGGGTGCTTTAGCCCTATCAGGAAGATGCTACTTCTCTCCCTAAAGTGTTATGCTATTAGTGGATTGCATTCTTTACAGCTCCATGTTGGCATGCTGGCAGTGGCTAAGAATTCCTCCACGCAAGGCACCTGGAAATATAAATTTATCATGCAATAAACGATTCGTTGATTAAAGAAAAAGTTTCCTCTCATATAAGGAAAAAGCTTATAACGTTAAGATGAGAAAAGGGGGTAGAATTCCTTTTAAAACCTTGTTCTTGGGTACTAGTGCTTGAGGGATAATTATTGAAGTGGGTTTGGGGTAGGGTTCTCGTCTACGACCTCTCTAGTGATC
>JBEVCE010000010.1:0-15701 GCA_040514295.1 Pyrodictiaceae archaeon
TATCGTACCAGATAGCTGGTAAGATAATAGCAGATAATCCAAAACATAGAGAACTTCAAATTCATAACCATAAACAGTAAGCTATTAGCGAATAACTCATTAGATCACATGAAGCTCATTAGATTAGCTACAGTATCACAACAAACTTAGTTATGAGTAGGGCTAAAATAGCTAGACTTATGGCTATGAGCGTTCTCCCAATATATCTCAAGCTCTTTGAGCTCTTCTTGCAGCCTAACATCTCTAAGTATGTAGCACCTGAACCTAGTACAGAGCCTATTGGAGCTAAGATATAGGGCTTAGATAACGCCTCTAAACCCGAAACCAACACTGCCGTAATAACGAATATTGCCACTGCAGTGGCAACAGCGATGAATGCGCTAGAGAACAACTTAATTAACGTTTCATTATGCATCCCGTTGACACTCCTAGTCCGTATTGTTGATACATTGTGAGATATTTTAAGTTGTTCTTAAGGAGCGGATATGTCTGGTAAGTACCCGCAGTCACATCTCTTCTCCCATTTATTGCAACAGCCACCAGCGAGTATACAGCCAGTTACAACACTTCCACAGCCTGCTACTAGGCAAACTATACACATAGGATTAGGGCCAGCTGCACATGAAGCTACACATGCAACACAATCTATAGCTCCCTAACGCACATCCAAGGACACACCACCAGTTCACATCTACACATGTTGATGTGCAGTAGCAGTAGTCGTAGCCATAACCATACTTTTCCCAACAATCCTGGTCTGTCTGGCACTCGTCCGGATCCATTAGAACAGCTATTAGGAACTTTATCTTATCGTGGAGTAGTTTTGAAGTTTCTGATTTTAGATATAGCTCTCTTATAAAACTCTTTATTGCTTCCTGAACTGGTTTATAAGATCAAGGCTCTTTATAGTCGATAATCCATGCCTACCTACATGGATATTCACCGCGTTTAGGGCACTAAGTATCGATGTAGGCTTTTCTACAACTACAACTTCTCCTTTAGGTACTGATATCTTAGTCTTTGGATAGACCTTAACATACATTAGGAGTCTTGAAATTCAACATAAGTATAGAAATATGTAATGAGTATTCTATGTAAGGTTATCGCGGAAGGTAATGTACTGGAGGCCGTGGGCGGTCTTGTGTTAGACAAGCCTTAGGCAGGGGAAAACCCTAATACTAAAGGCAACTGCGTATGCTTCTGGAAAAACATGGAATATTAGCACGAGGCTTAACCAGCTAAGCTTAAACCTTAATTAAGGCATGGAAGTATACTAAAGCCCTCTTAATAGTATTGCTGATCTTCCGCTTGAGAAGCACTTGTATCGGCCTAGATTTAGCAATACCCAAGGCCCTTACGGGCCTCGTTGAGCCTAAGCTTATCCCTTCTCTAGTATTCCTCGCTTAACACCACTACCCAGGAACACTAACATCAACTCTCTTACACTATCAGGAACTGGCATGAGCTTAGATGGAAGTTTCCGAGGCATGTAAGAAGCCGAGAGCCGTTGTCTTAATATGCTTTGTGGAGCCGCCGGCGGGATTTGAACCCGCGACCACCGGCTTACAAGGCCGGCGCTCTGCCGCTGAGCTACGGCGGCTTCCCAGACCATAATTTCCTTCAATCCATGTGGTGGCTTATAGCTCTTTCTCCATAGCGTTCCTTCCTGAATGCTATTGCTAGTCCTACAGCGTTTGCTATTGCATGGGATATTATACTTGATGCTATGTTCTTCTCTAATATGGGGGGTATTGAGAATATTATGGCTAGTACTATTATCCCTGGTAAGGCTTTTGGCGGAGTAGATTGGTAGTGTAGGGCTGCAAATACTATGGCTGTTGTTGCTACTGCTACTGGTATGCCCATGTAAGCTACTAGGCCCAAGAGGAGTAGTAGTCTGAAAATGGTCTCCTCGTTGAAGGGCGCTGCTGCTAATGCTACGAGTACTGTTAGCCAAGGAGGTGTATAGGTTATTGGCGTCCGGTATTTTCTCACGAACTTCCTGGTGTTAATATAATATGATAGTATGGCTGAGGCTGCTACTGCTAGTAGAGTATATGGTGTGAGCCTCAGAGTATAGTAGTTGCCGAGCCTACATGAGAGGATGGTATAGAGAGTCGCTGGTGTTAAGACTAGGTGGGCGAGTAAGGCGGAGAGTGCCGCGGCTTTCATGATACTATATTCTTTCAGCTTTAGCACTACTAGTGTTCCTATGCTACTAGCCACTACTAGTACAGTTAGTAGGATGACGGCATAGCATAGTAATAGTATTGGCTGGTACAAGGCCTAGCTAGCCTAGAAGAACTCAGCAGGACTAGCAGATTAGCCTTCCGCCATTAACTCCTATGACTTGGCCTGTGATGAACCTTGACCTAGCCGGGTCTGCTAGGAAGAGGACTGCTTCTGCCACGTCCTCGGGCTTCGCGATGTCCTGGAGAGGGTGTAGCTTCTTTACACTAGCCCTCTTCTCCGGGGTGTCTATGAGGTCTCTAACCATATCGGTTTCAACAAAGCTTGGCGCTACAGCATTCACCCTGATTCGTGGTGCTAGCTCTACAGCGAGCCTCCTCGTGAGCCCTATAACCGCCGCCTTGGAGGCTGCGTATGCTGCTGATGCCGCTATATGACCTGTCTGACCAGCTATGCTGGCAATATTCACTATGCTAGCCCATGGAGCTTTACGGAGGAGTGGTAGGAAGGTCTTAGTTACAAGGAATACCCCGGTGGCATTGACTCTCATAACCCTCTCCCAGTCTTCGAGGCTCGTCTCCTCAATACTCCCCACGTGGAATATCGCAGCATTGTTTACTAAGACGTTAAGGTACTCTGTTCTCTTCTGAACCTCCTCATAGGCCCTTTGGACGCTCTTCGGGTCTGCCACGTCCATCCATATAGGCTCGACTAGGCCCGCTCCTAGGCTCTTAGCCTCCTCAGCGACCTTCTTAGCCGCCTCCCTGCTATGCAAGTAGGTGAAGAATATATTGTAGCCTTCCCTGGCAAAGGCTAGTACTATCGCCCTTCCAATACCTCTACTACCACCCGTCACGAATACGGTCTTCTCCAAGGCCTCTAGACCACCTCTTCGTAGAGGAGGACGTCTCCCCTACCCTCAATTTAGAAGACTAGCCCTATCGCCGAAGTATTAGACCTATAGGTAGATTAGAGGTATTTGTTGGGTCTAGCGTCGTGATGGCTCATCTCTTGAGGAGGAACATGAAGAAGGTTATCGGAGATATAGTATCGCTGGAGCCCACTCTCTTGAGGAGACCCCCTGCCAACGAGTGTTTAAGATAACTCCATGACAGAAGAGGGCTCCCGGCAGCCTCAACTCCAATCAAGTCATGAAGACGTTTTATGAATTTTATGAGGACCGATCTTGGGCCCCTTTAGGCTAGGAGGACCAATGTCCCTCTCTTCGCCGGTGGTCAGAAACCAGCAGGTACTGCCGTGAAGCTGGGGGCGAGGATTCTAAGGGCTTAAGACCTAAGTCTTTATTCTTTGCCTGTCCTCCTCTCCTCAAGCTTCCTCTTGAGCATTTTTAGTCTCATAACATCTTCTCTCATACGATCATCTAGAATTAACTTGATGAACTTTATCGCTGACTCGTAGCGTGGTAGCAGGTTGTAGTCTAAGGCGTTGATCAGCCGCTGTGTTTGCCTTAGTTCCTCGAGAAGCCTCCTCAGCGTGAGCTCTGTTTCAGCAACTCTCAATAGTGATGCTAGTGCCTCCACGAGCTCCCCACGTAGCGCTAGTAGGCCTGGAGGGAGCCTAGCAAGACCTGGTGGGACACTCGGTATAGTCTCCTCCATTACCTCTATTGCTGGTGTCCGGACAGCGAAGAGGACGCGTGTAGAGACGTCTATGTCTAGGCTAGTAGGCACCCTCTCAGCTACCGAAGCCACTTGCTCGAGGCCTGTAGTGCTTAGTGCTACAAAGTATTGGCGATATATCTTCTCAAGCTTCTCTGCTGCCCTACGATAGCTCTCCTCATACTCCTTAGCAGTTTGCCTTATATAGAGGAGGAGGACGTCACGCTTCTCCTCAAGTACCTTTCTTATCTTCTTTAGCATAGCCTGCTCTCTTCTAAGCCTTATAAGGTTTATCTTTGTCGGTAGAACCTTGCGCTGCTCGAACCCCATTGCCTTCCTCCCTTATCTTCAGCGAGACTACCAGGTCTTCCTCCTTTACCCTCTTTAAGCCTCCTCCATCAGCCTCGTCTTCTTATACTTAGGGTGGTATTTCCTTACATACTCGTCCTTTATCCTGTAAAGCTCTGTCTCCGGCAGTATACTTAGGACCTCCCAGGCTATTTCGAGGGTCTCCTCTATGCTCCTATTCTCGTAAAAGCCTTGCTTTAGGAATCTTTGCTCAAACGCATCAGCGAATCTTAGGTACTTACGGTCTATCTCGCTAAGGCTCTCCTCGCCGACTATAGTGGCTAGGCTTCTTAGCTCGACAGCCCTCGCGTATGCTGCATATAGCTGGTCTGATACATTCCCGTGATCCTCCCTGGTCTTCCCAGGGCCTATGCCCTCCTTCATCAGCCTCGAGAGGCTCATCAGCACGTTTATGGGCGGGTATATACCCCTATTATATAGTTCTCTGCTAAGTACTATCTGGCCCTCAGTTATATAGCCTGTGAGGTCGGGTATCGGGTGCGTTATGTCATCGTTCGGCATTGTTAGTATGGGCATCTGGGTTATGCTCCCCTTCTTACCCAGAGCCCTCCCAGCCCTCTCATAGATGCTCGCGAGGTCGCTGTACATATAACCTGGGTATCCCTGTCTACCTGGAACCTCTTCTCTCGCAGCAGAGATTTCCCGGAGGGCCTCACAATAATTTGTCATATCGGTTAGGATTACTAGCACATGCATATCCTGCTCAAAGGCTAGATACTCAGCAAGAGTTAATGCAACCCTGGGTGTTATTAGCCTTATCATCGCCGGCTCGTCGGCAAGGTTTATAAACATTGCCGTTCTCTTGATGGCCCCCGTCTCCTCGAAGAACCTCTTGAAGAATAGGGCCTCGTCGTACATTATGCCTAGCGCTGCGAAGACTACTGCAAACTCCTCCTCCTCGCCCCTAACTGTCGCCTGCCTAGCGATCTGTGCTGCAAGCATGTTATGAGGTAAGCCGCTACCACTGAAGAGAGGTAGCTTCTGGCCCCTAACTAGGGTGTTCATACCATCTATAGCTGAGATCCCGGTCTGTATGAAGTCCTCGGGATACGCTCTAGCTGCAGGGTTTAGAGGATCGCCGTTGACATCCCGATAAATGCCGCTAACTATGGGCGGTCCTCCATCTATTGGCTCGCCTAGCCCGTTAAAGATCCTACCAAGCATCTCCTCTGATACCTTCACTTCTAAGGTCCTAGCTAGGAATCTAACCTTGGCATTTGTTCTCGAGATTCCCGTCGTTCCTTCGAATACTTGTACTACTGCATAACCGTAGCCTGTATCAAGTACACGCCCCCTCCTCCTCTCACCATTAGCTAGCTCTACCTCTACAAGCTCATCGTAGGCTGCATCGCTAATACCCTCTACTATAACTAGAGGGCCCCTAACCTCGCTTATCGTCTCATACTCTCTAATTACCTGCATAGAGGATGCCATTATTTATTCACCCTTGTTCTAAGCTAGTACTCTGCACCATGTAAACATGGAGTAGAAAAACATGGGGGCTAGGTCCGGCCTCTAGCTTTTTCTATTAAGGCCTCGAGGGCTGCTATTAACTCCTCGCCTAGCTTATCAATCTTATCGGCCTCCTCGTTAGGTATATTGTATCTTGCCAGGGCTAGCTCACGCAACTTGACCGCCAACTCTTCCTTAATCATAGCTACCGTTACACCTGCCTCAATGGCCTTAAGTGCTGCCTTGTAGAAGTCTATTATTACTTTAAGTTGTTTCCACTGTTTCTGGGGGGTCGCGAAGGCATCTATAGGGTCGAAGGCATTTTGTTGGAGAAAGCCCTCCTTGAGGAGCCTCGCCACCTCCAGTATTAGCTTATCCTTCTCGCTAAGCCCCTCAGTACCCACAAGTCTTACTATCTCTTTAAGCTCGTCCTCCCTCAATAAGATATCATAGGCTGTTGTACGGTATTCCTTCCAGCGGGGATCGATATTCTCGTGCCACCATTTCGCGACTAAATCCACGTAGGCCGAGTAGCTCGTAATCCAGTTTATAGCCGGATAGTGTCTACTGTAAGCTAGGGCTGCATCGAGAGCCCAGAACACTCTTATAAATCTCTTTGTATTAGATGTCACTGGCTCTGTGAAGTCACCGCCTGGGGGAGATACTGCACCGACAACAGTAACGCTACCCACACGCTGAGGCTTACCAGGTACTAAGGCTCTGCCAGCTCTACCATAGAACTCTGCCAGTCTTGAGGCTAGGTAGCTTGGATAACCCTCCTCAGCTGGCATCTCTTCAAGCCTGCCTGAGATCTCTCTTAATGCTTCAGCCCATCTACTAGTCGAGTCAGCTACTAGGAGGACATCGTAGCCCATATCTCGGTAGTATTCCGCCATGGTTATCCCGGTGTAGATGCTAGCCTCTCTAGCTGCTACAGGCATGTTACTAGTATTAGCTATTAGGATTGTCCTCTCCATTAGAGGTTTGCCGGTCCACGGGTCCTTATACTTCGGGAACCTTACTAGTACCTCCGTCATCTCGTTGCCTCGCTCACCGCACCCAATGTAGATGACTATTTTAGCGGCACTCCACTGTGCAAGACTATGAAGTGTTACTGTCTTCCCGCTACCGAAAGGACCAGGTATCGCAGCTGTCCCTCCCTTCGCTATGGGAAACATTACGTCTATGATCCTCATTCCCGTAAGGAGGGGTTCTACAGGGTCAAGTTTCTCTAATACTGGTCTAGGCCTTCTAACCGGCCATTTATGCATCATTTTCAGCTCCTTCTTCCCTGCACCCTGAACCGTGAGCACTGCTATAGTGTCCTCAACAGTATAGTCTCCCTCCGACGCAATATACTCGATCACTCCATGGGTATCAGGTGGCACTAGGATCTTGTGCTCGACAAGACTAGTCTCCTGGACTATGCCTAGCACGTCGCCTGGCCCAACCTTGTCTCCAGGCTTAAGCCCACTATTGGGCTTGAAGTGCCATTTCCTAGTCCTGTCAAGAGCTGGAATCTTGACTCCTCTTCTTATGAATATAGAGCCTAGTTTTTCACGGATGACGGTAAGGGGCCTTTGTATACCGTCATATATCTGGCCTAGTAGGCCGGGCCCTAACTCAACGCTTAGAGGGGCACCCGTGCCATAAACAGGCTCGCCAGGCCTCAAGCCACTCGTAGACTCATATACTTGTATATAGGCCTTGTCACCCACAACCCTGTTTATCTCCCCTATAAGCCTCTCCTCGCCTACCTCCACCATCTCGAACATCTGTGCCCCAGTCATCCCTTCAGCAACTACGAGTGGACCTGCCACCCTAGTGATTCTTCCTACAGCCGGCATTTGATGCTCCCTCCTAAATCCTTCCTCAAGAGGAAAACAACTCTTTTAAGGCTATGGATCGTAATTCGTCGATGATTCTTCCGAGTAATGCTTCGAGCCTATAGTCTAGTCTTATTCTTCCATCTCTACTCTGTATAATAAATCCTCCATAGCAGCTCATTGTGGTATTGGTGAGTACTTCTACCTGTACTTCTTCTGAAGGAGTATTCTCCACTATTCTTTTTAAAACATCTAAATCATTAGAACAAGGCAGTATTATGGCCTCCCTAGTGTACCTCTTCATAGAGTTAAGGGCTGCTTCGTAGTGTCTCTTGATGAAGGCAACATAATTGTCTATTGGTATTTCGAGCCTAAACTTCCTAAAAGCCTCGCTAAGTACTTTCTCAACATATTCTAGCCTAAGCTTGGTGAGCTCCTTTCTAAGCTCCACTATCTCTGAAGCCTCGGTTGCAAGTATGTTTTCACGTGCATTCTCAAGCTCGCTCTTTATACTATCCTCTAGCTCTTGAAGCGCCTCCTTGTAAGCGTTATCTAATATTTCTCTAGCAGCCTTGTATGCCTCGTCTACCTTGCTCCTAGCCCTCTTTACAAGCTCTCCCACTATGACCTCGACAAGCTTCTCAGGGTTACCCGTAATTTGAAGCCTAAGCCTTTTTTTACTCATAGCCTAACATCCCCTCTAGGCCATTCCAAGCGCTCTTAAAAGCTCATATTGAACATTCATGGGCTTACCCTTCTCTCTCGGACTGGGAAGTATTGTTATGACTAGATCCTTCCTCTCCTTGTATAGCCTCCGTACATCGTCCTCGATGTTCTTATAGTATTCTGCTGCTACTAGGACTACACCTACATCATCTCTAGTAGATAGTTCCTCAAGAGCTCTTCTCGCCTCATCACTATCCTTGGCTCCTAGGGCTATGGCTCCTAGCATCCTATAGAGCGTTGATGTATATGGATCAGCGACCACAGCTAGCTTCTTCCTAGCCAATCTGTGAACCCGGGTACTACTATTCTGACTGTAGGCAATGTTTTAAAATTAATCCAAACAAATAATTGGCTTGAACCAAAGCAGTGTAGAATTTATTTTAGTCTTTAGCTTCAAACCCGTATACCAACCGGAGGTTGTCCCGGTAAGGCGGCTTTTAACGCTAAAAATGGTTAAGGGTGATGATTAGAGCTTGCCACTAACACTCGTGGCTAGGCCTCTACCCGAGCTTGCCATAATAGTGCCTAGAAGCTTATACGCGAAGGTAGTCAAAGAACTGGTAGAATGCGGCTGTATTCACCCCGTGGGCGAAGGCTCTCAAGAGACGAGGACTGTGGCTAGGAGACTTAGAGGAGAGGTAGAGCTCCTCTTAGGCAGAGTTAGGGAGACTTTATCTAGGATAGGCATGGTGGATGTAGAGGAGGCTGTAGTGAGGCTAGGCCCAGAACTCGACAAAGCTATTACCAGTATTGTGTCAGAGATCAATAGCTTTGTCGACAACGTTGAGAAGATAGTAACGAGGCTTGTAGAGTATACTAGCCCTAGCTCAGAATCCTCTAGGCTAATAGCCCTACTACAACTATATGGTTTCCTAGAGGTAGATCTAGAGGCCCTTAGGAGGAGTAAGTGGGTTAGAGCAGTTGTTGCTAGGATAGAAGCTGAGCGGCTAGAGGGCTTCCAGAAAGAAGTCCTCGAGAAGCTAGAGGGAGAGGCATTCATCATCTCGCTCGAAGGGCTCGAGAAGGACTATAGTCTTATAGTTTTACTCTACCCGGCATGGCGTGAGGAGGAAGTTTCATCCCTGCTTAGAGAGTATAAGCTACAACTACTCGAGATACCAGAAGGACTGCCGCCAAGCCCTGCTGAGGCCGTCAAAGCCATTAGCAAGATGCTAGAAGAGCTTCCTAGGGAAGCAGCAAAGTATGCTCCTAAGCTAAGAGAGGCTGAGCTGGCGCTCGCATCGCTCTCTAGTCTTCTTAGGATATTTGAGTCAACAGTTTTATCGAAGAGTATAGCCATATTACAAGGCTACGTCGATTCTGGCAGGATTGATGAGCTGAACTCCAGGCTGGAGAAGGTCACTGGGGGGGCTTATATCATAGCATCGAGGAAGCGGATCCATGTTGAAGCTGAACATCCTGTTCCGACGGAGTTTAAGTATCCAAGTCTCTTGAAGCCGATAGCTGACCTAATCACGACTTACGGACATCCCGGCCCTCTTGAAATAGTACCACTAGCGCTCACGACGATAACGCTACCAGTAATATTTGGCTTAATGTTCCCCGATATGGGTCATGGACTAGTACTCTTACTTGCCGGTATATTCCTCTACTACCGTACTAGCATGAAGAGCCTGGGGCAACTAGCAGTCTACCTAAGCATACCGGCTATGGTTTTTGGCTTCCTCTCAGGAGAGTTCTTTGGGGCTGATCCGAGATTAGCAGGATGGATATCAGCCTTCTGGGAGAGCATGGGGATGCAGCCGCCTTACGAGTCACCAGTACACCCGTTAGTGGCAGTGATAAGTGGCGGGGAAGCCGAAGTGGATCATGTAGGGGTGCTCGTCATGAGGACAATATTCCTAGCATTAACACTTGGTAGTGGATTATTAGCGCTCGCTAGCTGGCTCGGAGTAGCCTCAGCCCTCCTCCGTAGAGAAAGAGAAGAGCTTGTGGCGAGTATAGGCCGCGCTCTCTCATTTACTGGTATATTCGTGATCTTTGGGTGCTCAGCACTATATGGAGGAGGCCTACAAGGCTATAACATGCTTAGTAGAGTGCTACCCCTAGCAACATTCCTCCCCATAAGCGTTGAGGCTAGCCAGCTAGACATACTAATTGCTAGGACCGCCGATGTATTGATACTTGCTGGGCTTGGGACAATGTTCCTAGCACCAGCCTTATTTGAGAAAGGTGAATCCATCTCTATGAGGATCCTTAGCGGCATGATAGAGGTCTTTGATCTTCTCCTATTACTCATGGGTAATACAGCGTCGTTTGTTAGGATAATGGGGCTTATGCTAGCACATAGCGGCCTCATGTTCGGCTTCCTTGTACTCTCTGTGAGCACCGGCAACATAGTTGCATGGGCTATAATATACCTTTTAGGCAACATCCTAGTAATAGGCCTCGAAGCATTAATAGCGTCAGCCCATACGCTCAGGCTGCATTTTTACGAAATGTATAGCAAATTCTATCGTGGCGGAGGACTAGCATACGCTCCCGCAGCACTGCCAGAGAGGGTAAGAATAATATTATCTTGACAAACCTCACCTATTTTATCCAAGCCAGCTCTAACTCTAAAATAGTATGGAAGGATGCGAGATCAGGTGATTATGCTTGGCTGAGGCTGAGTTGATGGCCAAGCTATTAAAGGGTGTTGAGGATATCGAGAAGAGTATAGAAGAGTTTGAGAAGAGTGTAGAAGAGAAAGCATCAGAACTATTAAATTACGGGGATAAGGCGTCGATTAAGCTTAGAGAGAATCTTAAGAGTCTTCTAGATGAGGCAAAGAGAGAAATTAGTGAAGCACGTAGGAAGCTCATAATAGATCTTAACAAGAGGCTAGAGGAACAAAAGAGGAAGGAAACTGAGAAATTGAAGAAAATGGCAGAAGAGAACTTTAACAAGGCCGTGGATAGGGTCGTTGAGAAACTTAAGGAGGTAATAAGGTAATATGTTCGAGCGCTACGTGGACATGGAGTATCTAGCTCCATTACTTAGGCTCGTACGTTCCCAGAGTCTGGAGGAGGATATAAGGCTGATTGCCAGCGAAGCTCTAAGCCTAGATAGGTTCCTATCAACTATAAGGGGTACCAAGCTATCGCAATTTTTACCGTCCAAGTTAAGCGTAGAAGATGTAGAAAAGGCTGCATGGCTTTACTATGCAAACGTGTTAAACAAGCTGAAGGAGTTATCGAGCATAGCGCCTAGCATCTACATTGCCTACTCTATGCCTTTAATAGCGCGTGACTTGGCTAAGACTCTTTCAGCGCTACTCGAGGGAAAAGAA
Organism: Pyrodictiaceae archaeon; assembly: GCA_040514295.1. Taxonomy (GTDB): domain Archaea; phylum Thermoproteota; class Thermoprotei_A; order Sulfolobales; family Pyrodictiaceae; genus JBEVCE01. The sequence goes on from JBEVCE010000010.1 coordinate 11,475, forward strand.
GTCACAGCTGAAATGAGTGTATCACGTCATCCTATCGTCCTTAGAGCTATTAGTATTGGAAGAGAGTATGGCTTTAGGGAGGTTGGTAGGGTTCTTGCCAAGAACAGGCTAAATCTACTCGCATCTTACCTTCTATCGCCGAAACCAGAGACCGAAATACTAGACTTATATGTAGACCTTGAGGTGCTAAGAAGCTTTGCTGAAGCCTGGAACGAGTATGGTGGCGAGATAGGAGCAGAATATCTATGCTATCGTCTTGACGCATACGCTACTAGGATAGCCCTAAACGCCTCGATAATAAAGGAGCAAAATACTATAAGGGTAGTCAGGAAGAATCTATCTACATGCCTAGTAGACAACTATAAGCTTCTCGAAGCCCTAGAAGAGCATGCACCTGATAGAATACTACAAGTGATTCAAACTTCGCCTTATGCCAGACGAGCTAAGATAGAATCCTTCGATGAAGCCTATCATATTATAAGGAAATATTCTAGGTCTAGGATAATGAGAGGATTAGCATATGACCCGACAATACCTACTCATTCAGCTGCCGTCCTAGAATTAATCCTACTCGACGTAGAAGACATAATAGCCTTAGCCTCAGTGGCTCCCACAGGCCTTACAAGGGAAGCCATTAACGAGATACTGAGTTTAAGCCTGTGAAGCTGCTTAGAAGTTAGAAGCCTACCTAAGGATTATACAGTTAGCTTCCTTAAGGATGCTCCATAGTCTTAATAGGCCTTTTTCGCCATGGGGCTTTTCATCTAGAAAAGGAACCGTGCAAACCATGCCATTATAGGCGTCAATAAATCTTCTCACCATAGCTGACTGGCTAACTATGAGAGTCTTAAGCCCCTCTATACAGACATGCTCCTCTAAAACCATGTTAAGGATTATCTTCTTAGCCTCGATCCCATGTAGTCTGAACTCCCTCTCTAACTGCCTAGTGACAGACAGACTTAGCTCATCAGGTGTAGCTATTATATGGGGACTATGCTCCTTAGATGCGAGCATGGATAAGATATTAGCTGCAAGCTTTCTCCAATCCTCTATAAGCTTTAGTGGGCTCTTTCCCTCTCTACGTTTAATCCTCTCAAATACCTCTCTTACGCGCAGATACAACTTAGCTGCCTCACCCATATGTCTATAGAGCTCGTACTCTATGCGTAGAAGACGAATACTTCCTCCAGCAGCAGGCGTATCCCAGACAATATAATCGTAATCGCCTCTCCTCTGCTTCTCGTATATGTAGTACATTAGAAACTGATCTGCTATCCCTGGTGCGCCAGCAATGTAGTCTATGATTTCCCGGCCTACAGGCAATAGGCTAGATAAGACCTCATAGACCTCGTCACCAAACCTTTTCTTCCATAACTCTATAACCTTCTCCTCCGAGAGCTCGACTATGCTGACACCATTTAGTACTAGCGTCTCATTTAGACACTCTCTTCCCCTAATAACCTTGCATAGAGTAGGTATGGGGTCGCTTGAGACAGCCAGAATACTGTAGCCTTCTTTAGCAAGCCCCAGACTGGTAGCTGCTGCTATTGTAGTCTTACCCGTACCCCCTTTACCCCAGAAGCTTACAATTCTTGTAGGCAAATCATGGACACCCCGAGGCGGCTAGGATGGCTTGGGAAAACCTATACTCCTCGCGAACACAATATACCCTGTATGCCCTATCATTCTCGTTAACGGCCTTAGAGAGTCTGGTTCAGTGGTGTACTCTCTTAATAGTACTTCATAAACCCTTACGTCTATAAGACAGCTCGTCTCTAGCGCCTTTAGCAACCTCTCAACCTGGTTTATACTTGGAACGAAGAACACAATTGGTCTTCCGGGTTTTAGCGTAGCACATGCATGGTTTATTATGCTCCAAGGATCGGGAATGTCGACTACAATTGCATCGACACCTTCCTCCTCAATACCTTCTCTAGCATCCTTGTTATGTAATACTACTCTATCTAATAGGCCCATGGACTCCAAGTTTCTCCTAGCTACCTCAAGCATGTCGCTTCTGACTTCATAGGCGTACACCTTTCCTTCGCTACCGATAATGTTTGCTAGGACTATTGTTGTAAACGCAGAGCCTACGCCAATCTCGACTACGCGTGCACCTGGAGCTAATCCTAGCAGTATAGTCATTAAGCCCTGGTCCTTCGGGTATATTACCTGGCTCTTCCTTGTCAAACCTCTTTCGAGGAAGTCTATTAGAAGGGGTTTTAGTATGAAAGCCTTATAGCCGCTGCTGAGTTCTACGACGCTCCCGTATCTAAGGCCTATTATATCATCATGCCTTAGCACACCTTTATCGCTTCCCTGGATGAAGCCTCTTCTGACTTTAAACAAGTATTTACGCCTAGGATCTAGCCATAGAAGAGTCCAGCAGCCTTCACAAACAATATCCTCACAGCACTTTTCTCCCATGGGCTTCCCCGTAGATATTCCTGGGCTACCCTATGACTACTCCTTCATGTGGAATACGTGTTCTTCTCCTGGAAATCTCCTAGTCTTTACATCCTCTACATATCTCCTCACAGCATCAAGTATTATCTCTGATAAATTGGCATATTTCTTGGCGAAGGGAGGTATGTGCTCGCTAAGGCCCAGAATATCATGCAGTACGAGCACTTGGCCGTCACAGTATCTTCCCGACCCTATACATATTGTCGGTATCTCTATTCTTCTAGTTATCTCTCTCGCAGCCTCCTCCGCCGTATATTCTATTACTATGGCGAAGGCTCCCGCCTCCTCTAGCGAGACTGCGTCCTCAATTAGGGATTCTAGCTCGCTTCGTGTCTTCCCTCTCTTCCTGTAACCTCCTAGCCTCAAGTAGCGTTGAGGTGTAAGCCCTATGTGGCCCATGACGGGTATACCTGCGTTTACTATTGCTCTAACTCTATCAGCATACTCTGTGCCTCCCTCGAGCTTTACAGCTCCAGCACCTACTCGTACGAGCCTTATAGCATTCTTTACTGCCTCCTCACTACTAGTCTCGTAGCTTCCGAAGGGCATGTCAGCTACTATTAGTGCTCTCTTGGCAGCTCTAGCTACAGCCTCCGTATGTTTCAGCATAATGTCCATTGTAACCTGGTGTGTTGATGGATAGCCGTAAACTACCATGCCCACAGAGTCGCCGACGAGGATCATGTCAACACCAGCTTCGTCGACAATCTTTGCCGTAGGATAGTCGTAGGCTGTAACCATGGCTATGGGTTCACCCTTCTTCTTCATTGAGATTATTTCCCTCACCGTAATCCTGCCCATAACCTAGTCCACCATCCTCTAGCTAAACGCCCACCATGTCCAATAGATTCTAGGTGTAAGGGCTATATAGATAACATAGATTTGTCGTAGGGAGCAAAAACCCCTCGTGGAAGTCTCCTAGCTCTACGGAGCTGCGCTTCTGATTCAACACTTAAATGGACTAGCGCGAGCATAGCATCATCTCCAAGAAGGTCTTTAGCTCTAACTGCGTGATTCACCGTGCTATGTCCCGCGCTTTCACACATCTCCTCTAGACCATCAGGTAGTGTAGCCTCGTGGATTAGTAAGTCTGGTTTCCAGGAGGCAATAGCATCGTAAAGAGGCTTGCATGGCCTGGTATCAGCTGTATAGAAGAGTCTAGATCCCCCGGCTGCTAATGCTATGGAATATGTAGGTACAGTATGACATGTTGGGCTAAGTCTTATAGTTAACGACCTGGCTAGCTCTGCCTGGTCATCAAGCCCGTAAAAGGACACTTCGCTTCTAAGGCTCCTAGGTAATAATAGTGTTATCTTCTCGGCCGCCTCCTCTACAAGCGACTTGTGGAGAGCAAGCTTAGCCCTTCTACATCCCTCGATAACTCCTCTTACGGCTAAGTCAGCTAATCCAGAATAGTGGTCAAAGTGTAGATGAGAAATGTACACATAGTCTATATCGCATAAGCTATAGCCTAACTCCATCAGCCTCTGGGAGCAGCCTTCACCAACGTCCAGGATTATTCTCGTATCCTCGGTCTCAACGAGCAAACAGTTGTGTGCTCTACCTGGGGGGGCGCCTGCCCCGCCAGTTCCTAGGAATACAACTAGCAAGGCAATATAGCACCACGCTAATATCTCTTGCCGGAAGATAATCTCTCTAGACCAGGTTTTTAACTTGGATCCCTAAGTATAATGAGAAGTGGACACCACATGCAAGGCATGTGATGATCGCGCCGGAAACGAGCCCCGGGCCAACGCCCCC
>JBEVCE010000011.1:0-4173 GCA_040514295.1 Pyrodictiaceae archaeon
AGGCTTTGCTTCAAGAACCTCATCCAGGCTTATGTGTGCCGCGTAACTTGCACGTGGATTCAGAAGCCCGTTAGCCTTGTTCTTTACGGCGACAAGTGCTACTTGTTCTCTACTAGTACCAGTTCGATTCATGAACGCCTTAGCGTCGAGACCTGCCATGAACAAAGGGTTCTTTATGCCCAGCGGCCTTACATGTATAGGGTCTAATGCTAGCTCATAGATTTCCTGAAGGCTTTCTATGTCACTAGGCTTGGCGTGAGCCTCTACGACTGCTATTCTAGCAAGCCCTGAGCGGATAGCCATATAGGCTTGTGCTATGCCTTGGAGTCCATCACCTGCAACCGTCACTGTAGGCCGTAGTACGCCGCCTATGGGCTCTGGTGCAAACTCGTCAGCTATAGCTATGCCTTCCCAGAAGTCTTCTTGGCAAGAGAAGAATACGTCAACATCCTTTCTAGGATCAACGCCTGCATCCTTATAGGCTCTTACCGCAGCCTCAAACACAAGTTCTCTGAAAGAGACCTCAGACGTATATGGTCTAAAACCATACCATCCGACTCCTATTATACCTACACGAGGCAAAGCAATCCCTTCCAGTCGGAGGGTTTTATCCGGGGAAAACAGCTCCTCCTCTTATAGGAAGCCAGCGTGGGATTAAAACTGAGTGCCGTGTAATGGTTATTTAGGCCTTATCCTCCCTAGTAGGGTTTTCACTATGACCATCCTTTGAGCCTCGTTCGTTCCATCGCCTATCTCTATCATCTTTATATCCCTGTAGAGCCTCTCGACAATACTATCCTTGCTATAGCCTATACCACCTAGAACCTGCATAGCTAACCTTACCACCTCGACGCCATACTTTGCTGTAAAGAGCTTAGCTAAGCTTGCAAACCTTATGTAGTCGGGGTCGCCTTCATCAGCCTTCCTAGCAGCAGTGTATATCATTAGCCTTGAGGCTTCTAGGAGCATTGACATTTCAGAGATCATGTGCTGAACCATTTGATGCTCTATCAATGGCTTACCCATACTAGTCCTCTGTTTAGCATAATCGAAAGCCTCCTCGAAAGCCGCTTGCATAATGCCTAGCCCTGTGGCTGCTGTAGCAATCCTACCCTCATTGAGGGCCATCATTATCTTCTTGAACCCCTCGTTCTCTCTACCGATCATGTTCTCTGCTGAAACCCTACAGTCCTCGAAATAAACGAGTGAGGTCCCACTACCCCTATAGCCCATCATCTCAAGCTTCGAGATTTGTATGCAAGGAGATCGGTCGACTATGAAGAGAGAGATTCCTCTATGACGATCCTCGGGTCTACCAGTCCTAGCTGCTACTAGGAAGAAGTCTGCATAGTAAGCATTGGTGATGAAGACCTTAGTACCGTTGATCACGTATTCGTCGCCATCTTTCTCAGCCCTAGTGGTTATAGCGGCTGCATCGGTCCCGCAGCAAGGCTCTGTTAGGGCGAAGGCCCCTATACCGCCCTTAGCTAATAGCGTGAGATATCTTTCCCTCTGCTCGGCTGAGCCATACCTCATTATCGGATATGCTACCATGTCCCCGCTAACAACACTCATTATTCCTATAGCACTTGATACTCTAGAGAGTTCCTCGACGACAACTACGCTCTCTAGCAGGCTAAGCCCTGGACCTCCATACTCCTCGGGGACTCTTAGCGCGAAATAGCCCATACCAGCTACCTTCTCTAATATGTCATCAGGTACCCTGTTCTCCTCGTCAATCTTCCTAGCATAGGGCCTAAGCTCCCGTTCTGCAAATTCCCTAACACTCTTCCGAAGAATAGAAAGCTGTTGAGACTCTCCCAAGATAACACCGTGTTCCAACATACCCTATATTGCAAGTTTAAACAGTTTTTAGTCCTATCTAAACCCATTCCTAAGCTAGTATTGCTAGTATTTTAGAGTGGAAGAGCTGATCCATGGAGGCTTATCAACTCTACACATCCAGAACCGCGTGGCCCGTGCCTAGCTGCTTATCTTGTCTAGTAAACCTAACCTCTAGCTTAGCCCTAGTTTCCTTGCAACATAGCGTTCAACCATTCAGCCTTAGATGACTCGTAACTATTACCACACCATTTACAAGTCCTTCAAGACTTCCTAGGATCCTATCTAGAGGCTTAGTTTTATCGGGAAGCAGTACAAGGGTTTAGGCCTGGTAGGTGCATGAGGCCAAAGCTTCTCACCCTTATCAGCTGCCAGGACTATAGCATGACGGCTCAAAAGACGCCTAGGAAGAATATGCATAGAGCTATACAGTTTAATCTTGCAGTCATGGGAAAATAGTCACGGGCTGGGTGTATAGTTATGGGCAAGAAGATACCCCTTTACGATGTACATAAGGAGCTAGGTGCAAGCTTTGGCGAGTTCGCTGGTTGGACCACTGTAATAAACTATTCAAGTATTATGGAGGAGCATATGGCTGTCAGGAAGAGAGCCGGCTTCTTCGACCTAAGCCATATGGGTAGGCTCCTACTCTCTGGCCCAGATACAGTAAGGCTTCTCGATAAGCTTGTACCCCGCTACATAGAGTCTGAGAGGGGGCAAATGGTTGGCCCTACAGCCTTCTTGACAGAGAATGCTGGCTTCATCGACGATATAATGTTGTATAACATGGGTGAGAGGTGGATGATAGTGCCTAATGCCATGAACATTGACAAGGACAAGGAATGGGTCGAGAAGTGGAGCCAAGAACTAGGCCTAACGGTGAAGGTGGATGATAAGACTATGGAATGGGTGCTCTTCGCCATACAGGGCCCAGAAGCCATAGAGGTTATGAAGAAGCTGGGCGCACCTCCAGAGATTCTAGAACTAAAGCTCCTCAAGTTTAAGGAGAATGTTAGATTTGAAGAGGCTAGTGCAACAACAATATTAGTGTCAAGGAGCGGGTGGACCGGAGAAGATGGCTTCGAGATTATAGCTGAAGCATCCGAGGGCGAAAAAATACTCCGGAAAGTTCACGAGCTAGGAGTACAGCTCTGTGGGCTTGGAGCAAGAGACTCCCTTAGGATAGAGGTAGGCTTCGTCCTCTATGGAGACGAAATAGATGAGGAGACAACACCCGTTGATGCACGATACTGGTGGGTTTACCAGCCTGGCCCCAAACGGGATTGCGTGGGTTGTAGAGCCTTAAGAGAGGCTATGAGGAGAGGAGCTAGCAAGATAAGGTTAGCGATAAAACTAGGTAAAGGCCAGAGGATTATTCCTAGGAAGGGCGACAAGATACTTGTAGAGGATGTAGAAGTAGGCTATGTTACAAGCGGCACATATAGCCCGATACTAGGCCGCAGTATAGGCCAGGCTTATCTAAAGCCAAGCCACGCGCTTATAGGGATGAGCGTCACATTAGAGCATAGAGCTAGGAGAGTAAAGGCTAAGATAGCTGACTTCCCCCTCGTAAAGCCCACATCTACTCCACCTACTTAGATAGAGATAGCTCATCAAACACAATAAACGTCCCCCCATGTACACGAGTTTTTTATACCTAAAAACACTCTATGAACTATGAAGCTGGAAGGCTTGAGACTATGGACACCGTAGGAGCTACCGACATAGACTTAGCATCTAGACCTAAAATACTATGCACTCTACCCACTAACCATGGAGTGAACAGACAGCTATAGTAACGCTATAGTAACCATGAATGTCGTATGGCTACTTAGAATATTCTAAGCTCCTAGGCCCTCATTCTAGGTGCTAAGGTCATGGAGGAGGACTGTTCTAGGCTAAGGATTCTCGACTATGAGGAGCTAGTAGAGGAGAGGAGGAGGATAACAGACATACTTCTAGCAATAGAACATGCTAAAGCTGCTATTAGGCTAGCACGAAGAGAGTCTATGAATAATCACGCGCTAAAGCACTTAGCCGTAGCATATCATCTTCTTGGCAGGGGGAGCGAACTTAGACAGCTAACTGACGATAGAGAGTATGTGGAGGTAGCTAAGCTTAGACAAGGTCTAGCCACCAAGAAGCTTATAATAAAACTAGCCTATAGAGTCATGAGGATGGCTCTCAAGGAGTTGAGGAGGCAAGGGCTGCGAGCTGGGCAACTAGTAGAGCCTAAGGGCTATAATAGAGGACTAACAGTAGTAGATACTTAAGCACTAGAAGAACAATACCAAGGGAGTAGGAAGATAAGGCTAATAAGCCCCCGTAGGG
>JBEVCE010000012.1:0-15651 GCA_040514295.1 Pyrodictiaceae archaeon
AGACTACGTAGGTATGCTTAACAGCCTCCTACGGCTAACCCTGGGCTCTAGGAAGTATAGCACTATGGTGTACCGGTGCTTTGACGGAGTTGTATCCTCTGATCGAGGATAGGATACTTAGGGGTGTTATGGGTAGTGGTGGCGATGCGACAAAGATATGCAAAGTTAGCGGAGGCTGTAGCCACTACCTATGGCTTAACAAGCAGGAGGCCGTTAGCGTAGATAGTCTCATGGACGAGAAGGGAAAGGTATGGGTGGAGGACGAGTCTAAGAAGCTCCCGGTCCCCATAAGGAGCTGGCTACTCGCGGTTCCTTACATCCATGCTAGGGTGGTTGATAATCTGGAGGAGTATGTTGAGTGGCTTAAGAAGAGGGTTGGGAGAGAACTAAAGGGCAAAAGAATACTATTAGGGTTTAGTGGAGGCAAGGACTCACTAGCAGCGCTCATAGTTGTCGCAAAGCTCGCCGAGCATATACCGGTAAAGATTCACCCCATCTACATTCATATACCATTCCTCGAGAGCCCTAGGAGCATTAGGTTCGTAGAAAAAGTGTCGAAGAAGCTCTCGATAGAAATCGATATACGTGAGGCACCTAAGAGGATCATCAAGAGCATGCTTAAATGGCGTGGGATGCCACGTAGGGGCTTCAGATGGTGTACGGTATATAAGGTTAAGTTCATGAGGGAGGTGAAGAAGAATGATCCTAAGACAATAGAGGTGGTGGCAGATAGGCTGCCAGAGTCTCCTAAGAGGTTCGAGAGGTTATCGAAGGCAGCAGCCCATAGAATATTATTCGTGGGTAGAAAGTTTAGGCCAACCTACATGCTAGCCGTACTAGACGTCATATCCATAGTCAAGAAGTATGGCCTAGTACACCCCGACTACCTCGATGGCCTGCCAAGGGTGGCATGCCACCTCTGTCCCTTTAAAACCCTATACGAGTTCCGTAAACTCCCAGAACTAGAAGATCCCGGGCTCATAGATGAGGTTCTTAGGAGGACATGGATGAGATGGTACGAGTTTGTAAGCTACGAGGAATTCGTAGAACAGCATTTATGGAGGTTCGATCGCTTCACGGCCAAGGCCCTTTCAAAGCTGCGTAAGGAGCTAGGGAGGACAAGCCAGGGATACATTAAGGCGAAGTGGCTTGAGGAGGCTCATAAGAGGATATGGCTGGAGGATATAGAGGCACCTCGTGTAAGTGATCCGTGGCTTATCCCAGAGTATTTGTCGAGGGGTTGGAGGAGAGGAGATCAGATAATATTAGTAAGTTAGGTCCTGCCAATCCCCCTAGGCCCTTCCCTCCTAATTAGCTTCATGGCTGCCCTCTTAGCCGTGGTCATGCCTGTAGCCAGTAATGCTATGAAGGCTATCGACGCTATGGCTTCCCCAGCTACACCTAGGTATGGCTTCATACCTGTTGTAGCATACCTCATGAGTTCGCTTGGATGGCTGTATGGCGTAGCTATTGCCACTATTCTAAGCGGGGCTGGAAGCCTAGAGACCGGTACAGCTATACCCCCGGCTACAAACAAGACGAAGTTAAGCATGTCAAGTAGTGGTGCAGGTGCTGATGTGAAGACGCTTAGAAAGGCTAGCGTGAGGCTATAGAGGGTGGCCATAGCTAGTATCGCTACTAGACTAGCCGCTAAAAGTAGGGGGTCCCTTACGACAAGTATATTGGCTCCTGTGATTGCCGTAAGGAATACTGCTGCAGCTATAGCTGATACTGAGGATACTATCATCGAGGGGATAACCCTCAACGTTAAGAACAGGCTATGGCTGGCACTGGCCAGCTCATGTTCCTCTAAAAGCCCCATGAGTATATAGAATCTTATCCAGTTACCTATAGTCCAGGAGGGCGTTGACATGAGGTTCCAGGCCACTATAGCCCAGAAAACGTTTACAGCTACAACCCTATATTCTGAGGGGCTTGTGAATGCTAGTGCGCCTAAAATGTAGATCGACATCCAGAGGAAGTCCACTATACCCCAATTAGCCATGTTCCACAAGTACCTCGTAGACCTAACTAGATGTAGCCATGTCATGGCCCTAAGATGTAGTCTAGGAGGGCTAGAGGTTTTCATGGCCTAGAACACCCCCTTCCTCCTAGCCTTACCCTCGAGCCTCGAGACCACGACCACCGAGCCAGTGTTATAAGCTAGTATCATTAGTGCCAGGATGTACGCTACAGCCATGATGAGGCTACCCGGCGGGTGTTGGTATGTTGCAGCAATTCTAGCAGCTTCGACTACATAGGTTACCGGGAGAGCCCTGCCAAGCACTTGTAGAAGCCTAGGCAGTACCTCTATAGGGTAGAAGACGCCCGAAACTAATAGTATGAAGGGGTTGAGCCACGAGAGTACATTACCCTCCTCCCTGGCCATGAGACTCAGTAGTGCAGCAGCCACGGCTATGCCCACTAGGGGTAAGCTACCGAGAAGCATGATAAGGAGGACTATCATCATTCTGAGCGCTCCCAGGAAACCGCTAACAGCTATCACAGCTGGCATTATGGCTATAAAGTCTGTTAACGCTATGAAGAGGCTCCCCATCAGCCCAGAGACCACAAGGTATACTGGGAACCTATGGGGAGCAGTGTACACGTAGGGCAGCGTCCCCAGCCATCTATGCCATTGCGCCACACCAGAAGCATTATCCACTATCCCTGCCGATGCGAAGGCTATAGCACTACCAGCGAACAAGTACACCAAGGGGTCTACGACACCCAAGCTCTTCCTAAGATTCTCCAGGCTCCCATACGCTGTCCCAAGGGCGAGGAGTACCAGGACGGCTGTATAGGGCCAGACAAAGCTAAGTACAAGCATGACCCTATTGTTCTTAAGCCACCAGACTTGTATCATCAGCTCGGCTTTAGCTAGCCCCCTTAGGCTCACTACTATCGCCTCTGGTAAGCTGTATGAATACGTCTTCTAGGCTGGGTGTCTCAACCCTAGCCTCTACAAGTTTAAGACCATTCTCTAGCGCTTGACCGGCAAGGCTAGCTATGACTCTCTCCTCAGCTCCTTGGTCAGCTATTATCCTTAATACTAAGCTGCCATTCTTCTCCGAGAGACTAGCTGGGTAGCCTAGTACGTTCCTAGCCTGTGCAGCTAGCCTCTCAGCCCGCCACCTATCACCCCTAAGTACTATGATTACAGGGCTCTTATCCTGCACCATCCTCTTAAGCTCCTCGGGCGCCCCTTCAGCGATAATCCTCCCCCTACTCATTATTGCAACATGGTCGCATACTATTTCGGCTTCAAACATATTATGAGTTGTGAGTAGTATAGCCTTACCCCTCTTCTTGGCGAGTTCTCTAAGCAACATTCTTATATGCCTAGCACTAGCAGGATCCAGGCCCAAGGTGGGCTCGTCGAGGATTAGCACTGGAGGATCCTTTAGTAGTGCGCGGGCTAGGCCGAGCCTCGCCCTCATGCCGAGACTCATGTCTTCAAACCTTTTACGGTCGCCACTCAGCTCGGCCAGCCCTGTAACCTCTAAGACCTCCCTTACCCTCTCCTCCAGGATTCTCCCAGTAAGCCCGTAGAGCATGCCGAAGTACTTGAGGTTCTCTATGCCTGTCAGCTTCCAGAAGAACCCCTTTTCCACGCTGAGCATAACTCCTATCCTCTTACGCACCTCGATGGGCTCGTGTATGCTGCTGTAGCCTGCTACGAATGCGTCTCCTTCATCGGGCTCGAGGAGCGTGGCTATTATCTTGACTGTTGTCGTCTTGCCGGCTCCATTAGGCCCTAGTAGCCCGAAGACAGTCCCCCATGGCACCTTGAACGATACTCCTCGAAGCGCCTCGACAACAGTATATCTTCCCCTTATAAGCCCGCCCTCCCTGGTCCTATAGCGTTTAACAAGCCCCCTAGCCTCGATAGCACTACCTTGCATAAAGTATTCTCTCCCGGGATAATATTGTTAGGAAAAACGCATAGGATCTAAATAGTTGAGAGGCTTCTAGCTCCCTATAGGAGCATGTTAAGCTTAACAGGATAGAACATCTTCTTTAGTGGGGTCTTATGTAGTGTAGTTCTAGCCGGCATGGTTTCCTCCTCGTAGCTGGCACGGAGCACGTGGCGTGGGCTTAGCGGCGGGATTCTTAAGGTTATTTGCGTGGTCTTCCCATGTTCCCCTACCTTCTTGCTAGCTAAGATCTCCTTCAGAGTTCTATTAGCGTCGAGAGGGTCACGCCTCACAGTAATGGTCTCTCCGTTGAGCGTCACAGCTATCTCGGTATGTGCTCTCCTCGAATTATTCTCTATAGCTGCTGCAACAAAGTCTAGGGCTTTATAGGCTGGTAGGCCTAGCCTTACTATTCTAGGCCTAGCCCCTATCGATACAATGTCCTTATCATAGGATGCTAGAACCACGGGGGCTAACCGTGCACCTATTAGCCTAAGAGCGTTAAGCCTATGATGCCCGTCTATTATGGTTAGACTCTTCTCCTCGACTATTATGGGCCTAAATAGGACTCTTCTCCTCAATATGTCTAGTGCTAGGCTATACGCCCTAGCCTTATTAGTATCCTCGTGCGGTCTAAGCTCACGTAACGGTACGAGGCTAACCCTATAGCCCATAGTAGGCGCCCACCCACTCTACTCTATCCTAGGCAGATATGAGAGGTCTATAGCCCTGGGCTCGGTATTCACAAGCCTGCCCTCTAGGTAGCTCTCGTAGCCTGACAAGTCTAGCAGGCCGTGGCCGCTCAAGTTGAACACTATTATCATCTCCTCGTTCTTCTTCTTGGCTTCTCTGGCGAGGTCTATAACAGCCTTAACAGCATGCGCGCTCTCGGGTGCGGGTACGATGCCCTCGGCTCTGGCAAAGAATACTGCTGCCTCGAAGACCTCTGTCTGGCCATAGGCCACCGGCCTCACTATACCATGGTTGACTAGTATGCTTAGTGAGGGCGCAACTCCATGATATCTAAGCCCGCCAGCGTGTATTGGTGGCGGGATGTAGCGGTGGCCCAGCGTATGCATCTTAAGGAGTGGTGTTAGTCCCGCGGAGTCACCATAGTCGTATCTGTATGCTCCACGGGTCATTGACGGTGCGGCTTTGGGTTCAACGGCTATGACCTCTACATCTAGCTTACCCCTAAGCTTCTCCCTGATGAAGGGATAGGTGAAGCCAGCGAAGTTACTCCCACCGCCAACACAGCCCACAAGGTGGGTTGGAGGCTCCTCACCTATCATCTCGAGCTGCTTCATAGCCTCGAGGCCTATGACGGACTGGTGGGTAAGCACAGAGTTTAGCACCGAGCCCAGCGAGTACCTCGTTGTATCATGGTTCACTATGGCGTCCTCTATGGCCTCGCTTATAGCTATGCCGAGGCTTCCAGGGTTATCTGGATCCCTCTCTAGTATCCTCCTCCCCACCTCGGTAAGCCTACTAGGGCTTGGCACGACCTCAGCCCCATAAACCTGCATTAGTATCCTACGATAGGGCTTCTGCTCATAGCTAACCCTGACCATGTAAACCCTCACCTTTACATCGAACAATGAGCCTGCAAGCGCTAACGCGCTACCCCACTGGCCCGCACCAGTCTCCGTAGTTAACCTCTCAACCCCCTCCCTAGAGGCGTAATAGGCTTGAGCTATAGCAGTGTTCACCTTATGCGAGCCAGTGGGCAACACACCCTCATATTTATAGTAGATCTTAGCAGGTGTCCTTAGCTTCTCCTCGAGCCTCCGAGCTCTAAGCAGTGGCGTCGGCCTCCCAAGCTCTAGATAGGCTTCACGTACATCTTCTGGTATGGGTATGAAGCTATTGGTGGAGAACTCTAGCTCTACGAGGCCTCTAGGGAAGATCGCTTCTAGGTCAGCTGGGGATACTATGGAGCCGTCAGGCCTTCTTGCTGGAGGAAGAGGCTCTGGGAGTTCAGGGACAATGTTATACCATTCTTTTGGAACTATTTCTTCCGACTGGGGTGCTCTAAGAACAAGAGGGCTCCAGGGATCTAACGCCATTGGTGCATGCATGTCACCAGCTTATGAGCGGGAACCGAAAGTATAAAAATATTTAGTTGCATGGCCTAGCTTGCAGGTTTTCTGCGAGAGCCAATAGAACACCTATAACGCAGTGATGCGGGGAAAACGTAAGACGTGGAACTAGTAGGCCTATTCCCATAGAGATACCTCTACGCAGCCATATGATCCTCGTAGGTGGTAGCGGAAAAGCCTCTAGGCTCCTCTCTTCCCTCCCTAACACCTTCTTAAGGGAGCTGAGCCCATCTAGTGGGTTATAGGGGGAGATCACCCTGCAAGGATTCCTGTAGCGATGCTATAGGCGGTATCCTAGGCTTGCAAAGATGCTTCTAGGAGAGGTGTTGCGGTCTGCCAGTATGCTTTGCTGGTGCGGTTGATGTTGGGACTAGTAGTATTAAGTTCATAGCTTATGATGAGGAGTTCAAGCCTATAAGGGTGTGGGCTGCCAGGAGCCCCCTCCTCGTCTCAGGCGATACGGCTATACAGGATCCCTTCAAGCTCTCCGATATCTTCCTAGAGTTTCTAGCCAAGGGAGCCCGCGAAGGCTGTAGAACTATAGGCGTCTCGGTTTATCGTGGCTCGGTGCTGGCATGGAGTGTTGAGGGTAAGCCCTTAACCAGTATCGTGACGTGGATGGATAGGAGGACGCTTAGGGTCTACGATAAGCTCCCTCTCCCGGCTAAGCTAGCCTCCAAGCTCCCCCTCATAGGAAACGTGTTTAGGCCGGGGTCGCCAGCCCTGGTATTTAAGATGCTGTACTCTGATCCACTGCTAAAGAGTTCTATTGCTAGGGGTACAGCCTTCCTATGGACTCTTGACTCCTATCTAGCCTACCTCGTATCTAGGAGGTTTGTAGCCGATGTAGCCCAGGCAGCGCTCACGGGGATAATAAACCCCTATACGCTGGAGCCCCTAGGTATAGCCATTAGGCTCCTAGGTTTGAAGGGGCTTAGGCTTCCAGAACTCCTGGATCATAGGGGCAGTATTGGTGGCTTCATGGGCGTGAAGGTGGGGCCTCTGATAGCTGACCAGCAGGCGGCATCGATAGCTCTTGGCTGTCTTCGGGAGGATTGTATAAAAGTAACACTTGGTACTGGTGTCTTCGTAGACGCTTATATAAGTAATAGGGCTCCTAGAAGGCTTGGTGGGGGCCTCATACCAGTCATCCTCTTCAAGGATGGGAGGCTAGTGTCTTATGGTGTTGAGGGCTTTGCTGCAGGAGTAGGTCTTGTGTATGAGACGTTAGCCAAGGCCGTAGGGGGTTTCGAGAGGATCGAGGAGCTAGCCTCCAATGAGGATGCTAAGCCGGTTCTCTTCATACCAGTGTTAGCGGGGCTACGTACACCCTATATGCCCTACCTGCAGGGTGCTGCACTGGGACTCCAACCAGGCTTCTCACCCGCATCCCTAGTCCGCGGCCTCATAGCCGGGACAGCCATGCTCGTGAAGCATGTCGTTAGCCTTGTTGAGGCAGAAACCGGCTCGAGGCGTAGCATCATAAGACTTGGCGGCGGCTTATCAAGGTTAAGGCCCCTTGTCTCCGCCATAGCATCTGCCATGGGTAGAAGTGTTGAGAGAAGCCTTGACCATAACGACTCAGCTCGTGGAGCAGCTCTCCTAGCAGCCTATTCTGAAGGCCTCATCTCTAGGAGGACTCTATTGAACCCACCCATATACACCTCTAGAGTGGAGCCCGAGAAACAAATCCAGAACCTTCTAGGAGATGAGGAGGCTTGGCTAAAAATCCTAGGTGTGCTAGGCTCCAGGAGGTTCTCAAGACTATTAGAGAGAGCGTTAGGGAGGCAGAGGTCATAGAGCATGAGGAGCCTAAGCCCACACCCTTCTTCTCCGAGTGGCCAAGCCAGATTGATATGTGGCCTCTCGAGGCATTAATGCTAGAGGCTGGGTGGAGGCCCAAACCCCCTACTGTCAGAGCCTATAGTGCTAGGGCTATCCAGGAGATAGTAGAGATTGCTGGCAAGCATAAAGTGTGCATAGTTGTACGTGGCGGCGGTTCTAACGTTGTAGGTTCATCCTATCCCATAGACTGTTGCCTTATACTAGATGTTAGGGGGCTCGATAGGATACTAGAGTTTAGGCCTGAGGATAGGCTAGTCTATGTCGAGGCAGGGATAAGGATAGATAGGCTAGAAGAGTGGCTGAATAAGAAAGGCTACACGCTATCCTATGAGCCGCAGTCGATAAAGCTTGCAACAGTAGGCGGCTCCATATCGATGCTAGGTACAGGAGCCTACAGCCCTGGTAGAGGGAACATCGAGGATATTGTGGCATGGGTCGACGTGGTGCTACCTAATGCTAAGCTCGTAAGGCTAGGTGTCTCCTCTCCTAGGAGACAGCTTGGTCCAGGAGTCCTAGCCTTAATCCTAGGAGCTGAGGGCAGCCTAGGCATAATAGTTTCAGCTGGGCTAAGGATTAGAGAGTTGCCGGAAATCGTACGGGGCTTAGCATACTCCGTTCCTAGCTTTGAGAAGGCCGTCGAGGCGGCGAAGAGGCTAGTATTATGGTGCCAGCCCCCGGTTCTAAGAGTAATCGATTCTAGCGAGGCTAGGCTATTCTATGGCATAGACTCTAGTATCCTCATCATGAGAATCGAGGGGGATGACGAGAGGTATGTGGATAGTATCGAGAAGTATATCGATAGGATAGTGGGCGGGCTTGGCGGTAAAAAGCTTGAAGGAGTCTATGAGAAGTGGTGGGAGCACCGTTACAAATACGATGAGTACCTGGGGATGCTATGGGAGGCAGGGCTATGGATGGATACCATTGATACCTCAAGCTACTGGAGTAGGCTAGCTAGGCTGAACAAGAGGCTACTCGAGGAGTTGTCTAGGGTGAAGGGTGTATCAATGGTGTTTAGCCATGCAGGGCACTTCTACCTTAATGGTGGTAGCCTATACCATACAGTCGTCATGGAGAGGGATATGGGGGTCTATTGGAGGGTTTGGAGGAGGACTATGAGCGTGGTCGTCGAGGAGGGTGCGACTATAACGCATCAACATGGCTTTGGCCTCCTACGTAGTCACTGGGTCCTAGAAGCCCTAGGCGATAACTACAAGATCTACTGTGCTATTAAGAGCCTGCTAGACCCCAATAACCTGCTAAACCCCTATGGCTTATCATCGGCTTGCAGGAGGCTTAAGGGGAATTGAAGGAAGGGGATTATGCTCTAGAGCTACTCGAGAAACTCGTATCGATTCCAACAGAGAATCCTCCAGGAGTAGGCTATGAAGATATAGCAGCACTGTTAGAGGAGAGTCTTAAGGAGATAGGCCTTGAAGTTAATGTTATCGAGATACCCGAGGACTACCTGGACAAGAGATACCCCCATGCCCCCCTACATAGAGGACGTAGGAGGCTCATAGTCTATGGGTATACCAGTACTGGTAAAGGAGGCCCAATACTTCATTTTAATGGTCATTATGATGTTGTTCCTGCTGGCCAGGGATGGAGCCACGACCCCTTCAAGCCAGTAGTTGAGGGGGGAAAGCTCTACGGTAGAGGATCAACAGACATGAAGGGAGGAATAGCAGCAGCTATGGCGGCCATAGCAGGCTACTTGGAGGAGTGTAGGCCTAGGGGCCGCTTGGAGGCAGTATTTGTCCCGGATGAGGAGACGGGTGGTGTTGGTACAAGGTATCTTATCGAGAGTGGGCTTACAAGGCCTAACTACGTCGTTATAGGAGAGCCTACTCCCCGGGATGGCGTGGTCGTGGGTCATAGAGGGCTCTTAAAGGCTAGGGTCTTTGTGGAGGGCAGGCAGGCTCATGCAAGTATGCCTTGGATGGGACGTAATGCCTTCATAAACGCGGCTAGGCTTGTGTTAGCCTTCATCGAGGACTATGAGCCTAGGCTTAAGAGGAAGATTAGCTCTTTCGAGGCTGAAGTTGGAGACGAGAGGGCTAGGCACCCAACGATAACTCTAGGAGGCTACGCCGAGTCCACAAGCAGGAAGGAGAATATCGTCCCCGGAGGCTTCGTGTTCAGCATAGACCGTAGGCTAATTCCCGAGGAAGACCCCTGGGAGGCTAAGAGGGAGCTAGAGGAAGTATTTGCAAGGGTGGCTACCAGGCTTGGTGTTAACGCTAGGCTAGAAGTAGTTGACCTCATACCGCCAGCCCTAACGCCCAGAGGCTCTAGGCTCATTAATGAAGGGCTTCACTGTGTTAGAGAAGTTGTTGGCAGGGCTCGCCCAATAGTCTCCATGATAAGGAGTGACGCATCATTCTATATAGGCATGTTACGAGCCGAGGCAATAAACTATGGGCCTGGCGAGCCCTCGCTAGCCCATATGGCTGATGAGTATGTCAGGCTAGAGAGGCTGGAGGAGACTATAAGGGTCTACAAGTGTATTATGAGGAGTATCCTGGGGTGCTAGGAGGTCTTGGCAAGAATCTAGGCTAACTTAGCAGGAGTAGTGGTGGGTGATGGCCACCCGGTAAGGGTTATGGCGGTGATAAATGTCTCCTCAGAGTCCTTTTACAAGGACTCTGTGAGGGAGAGGATAGAGGATGTAGTGGAGGCGGCTGAGAGGCTTAAGGCCTCAGCCCTCATAGTCCATAGCATGACTGGCGCCCTGCCACAACTCCTAGCTGCTTCTAGACCTCAAGCGCCTGTCCTTGTAGGCGCCCCCACATGGCAACTGGCACGTCGCCTTACACTATACTGAGGGCTTGACACGAGGATCCTAGGGGCCAAGGACTATGCTGAGGAAATCACTAAGCTAGAGAAGCTTGTTTGTAACGAAGGCATGGTCTCCGAGGCCTCAACAATAGCTGAGGCTTATAGAGAGGCAGAGCACAAACACATAGTGATCATCAAGAGGCTTATAGACTGCTAACAGACCCCCTATAAGCAGGAGATGCAGGTGCTTATGGAGCCGCCAAGTCCCACGCTATTTGACGTCATAGTATAGTTTGAAGCTATCGTCTTCCATGGGCTCAACCTCCTTTACTATTATTTTCCCCACCTCCCTGGTGTTCCTAACATGTGTACCCGTGCAGGGTATTGCGTTAACCCCTCTAGTGGCTACGATCCTATACCTGGAAACAGCTGGCGGTAGTCTTCCAATATTCGGGGCATTGAGGATCCTTCTTTCAAGCTCACCTGGCTTCGCAAAGACTATCTCGACGGGTATAGCCTCCTCGACAACGCTATTTGCTATCCTCTCTATTTCCTCCACTTCCCTAGGCTCAGGGGGACGGGCCCTATATGCTATATAGGGTCTTGGAGGGCCATGGAAAGCATCTAGGGTCTCAACCACCCGGCCATAGACCCTATAGACGGCATAGTCTAATATGTGGCCAGCGGTATGCAGTCTCATAACCTTATACCTACGCTCCCAGTCTATGACACACTTTACTGGCACGTCCTTCTCTAACCTGCCTTCAACAAGCCTGCCATAGTGTACTACTACGCCGCCTACATCAATCACCTTCCTAACCCCGAATTTAAAGCTAGTAGAGAATAATAGTCCCGTGTCGCTGGGCTGTCCCCCGCCCCTAGGATGGAAAATAGTTTTATCGAGGATAACGTAGTATTTGCTGCCCTTCTCACGTACATAGTCCTCTAGCCTAGCAGTACACGTCCTCAAATAAGAGTTGAACA
Organism: Pyrodictiaceae archaeon; assembly: GCA_040514295.1. Classification (GTDB taxonomy): domain Archaea; phylum Thermoproteota; class Thermoprotei_A; order Sulfolobales; family Pyrodictiaceae; genus JBEVCE01. Next base: position 11,627 of record JBEVCE010000012.1, read on the forward strand.
GGTATAGTTTCTCGGTCGAGCTCTTACCCCTAATCCACTCTCTTATATCAACCATCCAGCTTCAGCCATAATAGGGTATTAGGGGCTCATAGTATTAATGCCGAGCCCAGCCCCTGTCTATGACATGCGTAGGGGCGGCTAAAGACTTAGTAGAAACCTTAACTATCTTTAAGTAGTAAGTAGTTAAGTAGTAGAGTCTCTTCCGGCATCACGTAGTTATAATAGATTCTTGGGATAAGCCTTGAAGACAACTATTTATACTATTGGTCATTCTTCTCGAAGCCTTAGCCAACTACTAAGACTGTTAAGGGATAAGAGTGTAGAACTCGTAGTTGATGTGAGAAGGTGGCCTTCAAGCAAGAGGTTTCCATGGTTTAATAGGAGTGTTCTAGAGGAGGCTCTTAGAAGGCATGCTATTGGCTATGAGTGGCTAGGGGAAGTGCTTGGTGGCTATAGACGCTTCGGCGTAGACGTCGAGGATAATGGTGGTGCTACGTGTTTTAGATCACAAGGCTTTAGGGCGTACGCCCTTTACGTTACTACTAACAAGAAGGCCCAGGAGGCACTAAGGCAGATTGAAGAGAAAGCTAAGTCTAGGGTAACAACCATACTTTGCATGGAGAGGATTCCTTGGAGATGTCACCGAAAGATAATAGCTGACATACTAGTGCTTCATGGCCTGCGGGTGGTACACATTATTGATGAAGGCTATGAGGTTGAGCATAGGCCTTCGAGGTGCGCTAGGCTCCAAGCCGATGGGAAAGTAGTTTACGTTTAGAATTAAAATCATAGGTGCTCTTGCCCTTGGACACCTCTATGCTTAAGCATGAAACCCTGATATCAGACGATAAGGTCTATACATGCCAGGACGACACTAAGGGCTCGAGAGAGTTCTAGAGGAAGCTGTCTAGGAAGGTGGTTAACACCATATATTTTTCCTCGCTAATAAATGTGATGTTGGATGTAGATGCGTTTAAGGCTATGAGCTATATTCAAGGTAAAGTGCCTATAAGTCTAAGAGAGCTTGAGATAAGCTCGGTTCTCTTCTTCGGGTCATAGGCTAAGGCAGCTGAGCTGAATATATCTGTTAGCGCCTATTGGAAGAGTTGTGAGAGCCTTAGACGCCATTAGAAAGTGCTTTCGCCATAACAAGTATCTTCCACTAGTAAGGGCATCCTTTACGCTTAGGAGGCTGCTTCGAAACCGCATAGATATCATCATGGCTAGTATAGCTGTAGCCTTAGGCGAGGACCTGGCAGCGAAGAGCAGGGATCTACATGGTACTATGAGAGGGCTAGGACAATATGTTGTAGAAATCTACTCATAAGACGCTTATCAAGAACCCAGCATTATTCTCTCGGCACGCCCGCCACGAAGAAACGTTTTAATCTCCTCTACACCGGCTCCTTAGAGCACCTATTAACGCGTTCTTGAAGGCCTTGTCTGTTTCTAGCAAGTGACTGTAAATTCTCGACGCTGGCTCGAAGGATGTTTTGAGCCTTACTCCTCGAAGTCCTATATTAGCCTCTATGTCTAGGTATGCCCTTCTATTAGTCGGTATAGCGTCCACTAATCTCCTCGCAATGTTCTGTGCAAGCCTGTAGCTAAAGATCTCTGTCACGTCGAGCTCCCTGTTAAGCTCCTCTAGGATATGCTTGCCTGGCACGAAGAGGCTGGCAAGCCTAAGGCTGAAGAGCCTTAACCCACTACTACGCTTCCTTCTAACCCTTCCCTCAGCAATGCTCCTTACATCTTCTATCTGCTTCTCTACTGCAACCCGGGGCTCTAGGATAAGGCCCATGGGCGTATCTGTGAGGGCTGAGATAGGAAGAATCATTAGCATCCTACGCTGCTCTTGCTCCACATTGTCCCAAAAGTAGGCGTCTAGGCCCGCCAGACCACCAGAGTACTCAACTATGTTGAAGGGTACAGCTAGTTTGCAGGGCATGCAGCCTCCCAGCTATCAGTGGCTTCAGCCCTTAGGGGTAAATCTAACTAGTCTCCCCTCTCTCTATACCTAGGTGACGGATAGTTCATGCCGGGGTATTGTGCTAGCCTATTACATGGCGTCAACGATGCTATGGGTTCTCGTATAGTCCTTCCTATACGAGGATAGGCCTAGGGGCTCCATGGTGCTAGATACCCTAATAGCGCTTGAGGTGGCGTGTAGGGTTGCGAGACACTGCCACGTGCTAGTCGCATGGCCTCTCGGCTACGGGTATAGCCCTACTCATAGACGCTGGGCTGGCTTCGACAACAGCCTTCTCCAAGAGGTCGTCAAAAGTATCGTGGGAACCCTACTTGAGAGAATAGGATACGAGAGAGTACTGGTACTAGACGCCCATTATGGGCACAAGGACATAGTGCTTAAGGCTATAAGGGGTTATGGTGATAGAGTAGTGTACTTCAACTTTTGGGACAAGGCTATTAGCATGGGCTATAGAAGCCTCACCCAGCAATTAAGCCTTGAAGAGCTACTATACTATTGCCTCTCTGGAGGTCTTCGCAGAGGCTGTGGTAAAGGCTCTGCAGGAGGTTCGGAGCTAGCTCTCCGCGGCTAGTCGCTGGGCAAGCCTTATATAAAACCTCTAGAACCTCTTTTGCCGAGGCTAGACAATAGACCGAGCAGTGATCTTGGTTGGGTTTGGCGGATGTCGTAGAAGGGTACGACGACTTCTCTAACTCCAGGACTCTATCTGTGCTGCTATTAGAGCTCGAAAAGAGGATAGAGGAGCTCAAAACTATGATAAAGGCGGGTAGGATAAGGAGCGTTGACGAGGTTCTAAGGTTCCTAGAAAGTTAGGAGCTAAATAGCAGCACGCTAACAAGCACAGCTACCTCAAATACCCCAGATTGGAAGGCTTATTGCATACTGGAGTGCTAGCGACATGGCCACGTATGGCAGACTGTATTTGAGGAACTCTCTAGGTGACACCTTCCTCCTTTCTTTCTCCGCCATGGTGACAGCCACATAGAGGGCTGGGGCTGCTGATGTTGTCGCGTTACTTGCCAGCGTAGCACTCCATGCCATTGCCAGGTATATTGGCAGCGGCTCCACGCCAGCAAGCCAAGCCGCGTCCCGCACCAGGTAGAGGAATGTGAGCAGGAGAGCATCGTGCTCAACTACAAGCGCTAGTGCTGCAACACCCCAATAAAGCACCGTGTACGCTATAGGGAGGGAGGATCCTACGTAGGGCAGCAGGAGTTCTGCCGCCCTCTCTATTACCCCAGAGGACTCGAGGCCTCCTACAAGCGAGAAGAGAGCCGCGTAGAACAGCAAGGCTCTCCACTCGATAGATGATATGACCTTCTCGAAGCTGGGGAAGCTTGGCATGCGCCTCCTCAGAACCTCCACTGTGAGGGCGAGAGCCGTTGCTCCGACCATAGTTATAAAGCCCAGGGGGACGCCGAGGCGAGGTCTGAGAGCCATGCCAACAACCGTCGCAACGAAGAAGGCGAGGGAGATAGCCAGGAGGGGTTTGTTCACGCGCCCGAGCTCTCTCCCAAGATCAACATCGGCTCTCGGCCACTTCCTGGTCACGAACCTCGTGTAAAGGACCGTCACTACTATGAATGTGACTGTTAGTAGGGGGAAGCTGCTGGGCTTCCCGTCAAGCCAGATGAAGTCCATGAACTCCAGGCCAGCCACGCTGTGAAGCAGCTGAGGAGGCAGATCGCCCATGAGCATGGCTGTGCCCATGAAGTTTGCCGAGAAGCCCACCAGAAGTATTGCGGGAAGAGGATCAAAGCCGGCTGCCTTGGATATTTTTATGACAAGGCTGCCGAAGAGCAGTATAACGAGCACGTTGTCAACGAATATCGAGACGAAGCCCGCTGTTAACGCCAACAGCGCTATGAGAGTACTTGCGTTCTTAGTGTACCTTGTCAGCGCAGCAATAGTTGCCTCGGCAAAGCCGGCCTCAGTGAGGTAGGCCGTTATGAGCCACATGCCAAGCAGTATGGCGATCACGTTCCAGTCAACGGCCTCAAAGGCTTGTGCCGGAGTGTAGCTTGTCAGGATGATG
>JBEVCE010000013.1:0-4127 GCA_040514295.1 Pyrodictiaceae archaeon
CCCCAATCACATATAGCAATGGCCTCTTGTACTCTAGCTTAGCATGTCGATACTCCTCTAGAAGCCTACGATAGATGTTTGAAAGCAGGTAGTATTGATATGCTATCATCGGTGAACAGTATTCTTCAATAACTATAGCCTCTCCGGATTTAAGTAAGACTTCACCTTCTGGCTTAACACTATAGCTGCAATTGTCTTCTAGGCAGACTATAAGGACTCCCCGGCCTCGTCCCCTCATGATGCATAGCCATGCTCCTTTATAGCTTAGCCTCCTCCTAGCCCTAAGCCTCCACGAAGATAATGCTGTAGCTATAATTACATGGGGATAGAGTATGCGGGTTCTAATGCTCTCTCCCCTCGTCAGTAACTTTATCTCGGTCTTCCTCTCCTCGATGCAGCCAAGCCTAGGCCTACACACTTTGATGCTCTTATTATCCATTATTAATGGGATATCGGCTATTAGATCCAATTTATCGTTTAACATTATGAGCTGCTCTACACCAAGGCTTCTAGGGGTCAAGCCTATGTAGTAAGGCCTTGGCCTAAATAGGGGTGGAAACGAGGAGTAGAGCTCCCCTCTCCTCCCCTCTATAATTACATTCGTAGAATTCCTGCTTACTAACTCTATAGTATACTCCAGGATGTTGCAAGCCACCTTCTTATACCCGTTAGCTAGGAGAAGTATTGGCAGGTTAGGCTCTCCTAGAAGCCACCTACACTCTTCAAGACTAGGCCTTAATATATTCAAATATCTAGGCGGAGCCTCCGGTAATACCTTGAAGGATTCCAACCCCACCTCCTCGATAATGCTACAGTTTTATGGCCTCCTTTTAGCCCGATATCTAAGAGCATTAATTAGCGTTATCTCTTCTCCTTAAAGCTAAGAATAGCAGGGTAAAGATAGGAGGAGACTCCTGTGGCTAAGACCATCAAGTGGCTTGAGAGATATAAGGAGCATCGTAAGCTGGAAGAAACCGTAAAACTTTTCAGACACAATGCTATTCCTAGCGTAGACGAGTTTATAGATCATGTTGGCCGAGTTTATAGATCCATTATGAGAAGGCGTAAAGGTCTCCAAGGCCGGATTGAACTTGAGATAAGAAGGCTCGATGCAGTATATGCTGAGACTAAAGTCTACTTAAAGAGAATAGCCAGGCTGCCTACACTAAGCGAGATGCCTTTATTCCATAGGCTTCTGGTAGAACTTTTCGTTGGCAAAGACTATGATAAGGCCATAGCAAAGGCTAGAAAAGCCCTAAAAATAATATCAAGGATATATAGTGACTATAGGCTTCTAGTGATCACGTCAAGGAATCCTAAGGAAGCAGCAAAGCTAAGGCGAGAGGCATGTGGAAGAATACTATCAGTAGTGAGAAGGCTAGCTAAGAACATAGAGCTTGTTAGGAAGGTTAGAATGGAGATAATTAAGACGCACGTGGTTACCGAGGGACTTGCAGTAGTAGTTGTAGCAGGCCCTCCTAATGCTGGTAAATCCACACTAGTACGTCTTCTCTCTACAGCCAAGCCTGAGGTAGCATCCTATCCGTTCACGACGAAAACTATAATAGTGGGTAAGGTTGAGCACCAGGGCACTTCTTTCTATTTAGTAGATACTCCAGGAATCCTAGAAGAAGACCCCGATAAATTAAGCACTATTGAGAGGAAAGCCTTAATAACAATACTAGCACTTGCGGATATAGTCCTCTTTCTCCTCGACCCTGCCTCGGAACTCCTAACCTTAGAGGAGCAGGTCTCAAGGCTTAAGAAGCTCCTTAACCTCGTACATTCGATTGATAGAAAAATAGATGTAGAAGTAGCACTAAACAAGATAGACCTCCTGGACGATGAGGAGCTAGCTAAGACAAGAAACTTTCTCGCTAAGGTCCTACCAGTAGATACAAGCAGGTTACACATGATCTCAGCAGAGAAGGCCCTCGGCATAGAAGAACTCGTAAAAGATCTCACGTATAAAGCCAGGATGATATTATTTGGAGGATGAAATACTGTGCCCCTCTATATAGTTGGTGCTGGCCTTTCATGGGAGTATCTAACGCTAAAAGCTCTACAAATACTTTCAAAGGCCGACAAGATATACATAGACACTTATACGAGCATAGCACCCGGGATAGATAAAGAGACGTTAAGAAAGCTAAACCCCTGGGCCGAGATAGTAGAAGCCACTCGTAGTCTCCTAGAAGAGAACCAAAGAAGGATCATAGAAGAAGCGAGAGAAAAAAACGTAGTAGTACTCGTACCCGGCGACCCCCATCACGCAACAACTCATATAGCTCTACAGCTAGAAGCACTAGCGTACAGAGTAGAGGCATACATGATTCCAGGGGTCTCTGGCCTCCAAGCAGTAATAGATGCAAGCGGCTTGCAAGTCTATCGCTTCGGTAAGCCAGTAACACTAGTATATCCAGAGGAATACTATAAGCCATATACAGCAATAGAAACCATAAGAGAAAACCGCCAGAGAGATCTCCATACGCTAGTGCTCCTAGACCTACGCCTCGACCAGGCTAAAGCCATGACAATACCAGAGGCAATAGACATACTACTAGAACTGGAAAAAGAATACACCAAGAAAACTAGGGAAGACATGATAATACCAAGCTCGATAATAGTAGGTGTGGCAAGAGCAGGCCTAGAAGAACAGAAATGCAAGGCCGGAACCCCTGAAGAGGTCAAGAGAGAGGAATACCCTCCCCCACCACATACAATAATAGTAGCAGCACCTCGTCTACATCCCTTAGAGGAGGAAGCTCTACAAGCGCTATGCGGCTATAAGCGAGCTACAATTATGGAGAAATAAACCGTAACCCTCAAGAGCTATAACGCTACTAATAGGATGCCAGAGCCGGTTTTAAAACACTAGTAAGGACAAAAGAATAAAAGACGTAAGACCCTATCAAGACACCCTACCTGGTGGAGAATAGAACTTGGGCATGAGAGGGGTAACAATAATGAAAACCCTAAGAGCGATCTCACCCGTAATAGCAACAATAATCATAGTAGCCGTGGCAGTAGCGATTTCTATCGCACTAGTTGGGTGGATAATGGGGCTCTGGGGGAGTTTTACAGGAGGAACAGAGACCCTACAAATAATGCCAGATAGCAAGCTATATGCTACTAGTGGAACTCTTATTCTTCATATAGTTAACAAGGGTACAGCAGCAGCAGTAATATATAAGGTCGAAATTGCTGGAATAGGGTCAGGAAGTATAGTAAATGCCACTGGTACCGGTGTCACTATCTCCAAAGGCACAATTACCACAGTTACATTATCGCCAGGAGCTGATGCAACACTTACAGTAAACTTCACGTCAAGTAATATTGTTGCGGGCGCAAGCTATCTTGTGAAGGTATATACAAAGGCTGGCAATATGTTTTCTGCATCGGTCGTAGCGGAGTAGTAATTATGGTTTATCTCTTGTGGAAACAATGAAAGTAAAAGTAGAAGAAAAAGAGTTCCATTATTTAAGAATCTTTCAAATGTAATAATAACTATCGTAACTACGGTTAAGAACATGATGGCTAATCTACATTTTTTAGATGATAAGAATAAATTCATTATGCTGTTTTTTATATTATTCTTGGCCCCATTAGCATTATATTTGTTGTTGTTTTTTCTAAACCATGTGCTATCATTCATACCCTTTAGGAGCTATGACGAGAAGTATTATATAAATTCTGGTAAAGAGTATGTGCTTGGCCGCCCTCCTGCGGAGGTTAATTGGGAACATCCGCCTTTGGCAAAGTACTTTATAGGTCTTTGTTATCTTTATGAGATTAAAAGGCTTTGTTCCCTTATGTCTATTATCCTTGCCGGAATAATCTATGCCGTCATTCTCAAGGAATTTAAGAATAATTTTATTTTTATAATAACTTTCTCATTATTCTTTATCTTTGAGCCAATAGTCTTTAGCCTTGGATTTCATAGTCTTCTTGATACATTTGTCCTTCCGTTTGTCTTGTTATCCTTGCTCTTATATCTTAGAGTAATTAATAATAATTGTAATAACTTTCATTATCTTGTGTTGCTAAGCGTAGTAATAGCAGCCTCTCTTTCCTCTAAACTATCTTCAATATATCCTCTCATGGGTATAGCTATCCATTATTTTTAC
>JBEVCE010000014.1:0-2372 GCA_040514295.1 Pyrodictiaceae archaeon
ATTGTAAAGGAGGACGAGTATAGAGGCCATAGCTATTCCCAGCGACTGCATACCGAAGAAGTCGAGGGTAGTGATAATACTCGCGATAGAATAAGGCATCTACCCTCTGGATGTATTAATAAATATTGTTAAGCGTAGGCGAAGTGAGATAGCAACTGTCTCTTCACTTACAGAGAGGAAGGCTAAGGCCTTACTGGAGGACATAACAATAAAGCCCTTGATGAGCTCAAAGCTCAAAGAGAGTTCAAGTAGATTACTGTTTTCTTTCAAGCCCCAACGGGTACCCCGAACCATACATGGGATGTACTAGATGATTCTTTGAGAAAGAATCCCAGGCTATTGCTCCTTACCCTGTTTCCGGCCTTTCAGTTTTCCGCTCTTCCTTCTTACCCTCCCTCCTTAATGTCATGCGGATGTACACCTCTTTTATCCAAATTGAAGTTAGAATAAGGTGTTAGCTTACACGTACCTAGCACCAAGGTAATGGTATGGAATAATCCATTGTGGTCCAAAAAGTATTGTTTCTCATAGTATTATGGCTTGAAGCACAAGAAATGTAATGTTTTCTCCTAAGTCTCAGTCTTAACGAGGGTGCCGACGTGTAATGGTTCGTGTAGCCTTCCTATCGGGGGGCAAGGACTCTTTGTATGCTGCTATGCAGAGGTGGCCGCCTGACTACGGGGTTATCCTCGTATATGAGTTTCCTCGGCCGAGCCCACATCTCATAAACCTTGGCAAGAGTATTGAGACGTTGCTATTGACTGGTATAAGTGTTGTCGCTAAAAAGCTTCCCAGGGGGAGGGAGAGGGAGGAGACCATCAAGCTCCTTAAACGCCTTAAGGCGAGTGAGCTCGTGGCTGGCGATGTATATGTTGAGGAGCATTTAAAGTATGTGGAGGGTATTGCTGAGGAGGTTGGCGCAAGGCTCTACGAGCCCTTATGGGGGATGGATCCCGAGGAACTATTGTATAGGGAGATAGAGTCCGGGTTAACGGCCCTAATCACGGGTGCTGATAAGAGGCTCGGTAACTGGGTTGGCAGGGTTCTTGACAAGGAGAGCGCTGGGGAGCTGGCTAGCGAGGCTAAGCGGCTAGGCCTCGACCCTCTCGGCGAGCAGGGGGAGTACCATACACTCGTCATCAACAGCCCCGTACATGCTGAGAGGCTTGACTACCGTATATGCGGGCGCTTCGAGCATGAATCAGGCTACGTGCTCCTCCGGGTGTGCTAGAGTGGGGATGGATTGGCTCTCACTGGGGGAACTAATTCTAGATGCTATTAGGCGTGGAGTCCGTGGCCAAGGCTGTGACTGCATAGCATTGAGCGATGGCATTGATACCAGCATCGTCTCTCTTGCAGCCTAGCTAGAGAGGGTGAAGCTGAAAGGCATAGCCGCCTACTATGTTAATGGTGTTCCACGTGACCTGGCCTATGTGGGATATGTCGCAGCCCAGCTCGGCATAGATCTCTACTTAGTCCCCGTCACCGACGACTATATAGCCTCCAGGATAGGCTATATCGTCGAGTATACCAATGAGGGGATTACATAGAGGCCCGTAACGACGTAGTCTTCTTGAGGGTTATCGAGGAGGCCAAGAATATTGGCTGTAACTGTCTCCTCCTTGGGGATGGAGGACGAGGTATTTGCCGGGTATGGCTTCATGCTTGCACTAGATAACGGGAAGTTGAGGAAGACTAGGCTCAGGATGGCTATCCATGGCCGCTATCTAGGCTTAGAGTTAGCCGAGTGTATGGGCGTTAGGGCGGTCACCTAATTGCTTAATGACGAGGTCGCGAGCTTGCTCTTAACGCTCCGAGTAGCTGCATAAGGGGCTGGACTAACGAGGGAAATAGCATTCTCCGCCGCTACAGCTTAGAGCTAATAGCTGATAGGATGAAAATGCCTGCTGAGTAGGGGGCGGACACGGATAGCTTGCACGTGAGGTGATTGAGAGGCTCGGCTGCATCGAGCTACCCGAGCGCCATTGCTAGCGCTAATAGTGCTACCGTCAAGCTCAACCATTGGAGGGCGGCAGCAGCGACTAGCTTCACGCCCCTACGGATATCCATGGCTGAGGGAAGACCCCCATGGCCCAGTCTATAGTAACCGGGCTTTTCAAGGGCTACTCCGAGGGCGCCAGCTAGGCTACTCATGGGGTGCCCGGCGTTCACGCTCTCGGTTGCTGCAGAGTATTGCCTCCAGACCCTGTAGGCTTCTCTAATGCTTCCACCACTAATCGGGGAGAAAAGTATTATGAGGAGTGCAGTCAGCCTAGCCGGTACATAGTTTACGATGGTATCCATCTTAGCGCTTAGCCATCCAGCATTAATGTATTCTGGTGTCTTGAAGCCTAGGGCGCCGTCTAGCGTAT
>JBEVCE010000014.1:2382-4047 GCA_040514295.1 Pyrodictiaceae archaeon
TAACTATTCTCTGGAATAGTGCGCCGAGGGGGCCGAATAGCACCGCGTAGAAGAGGGGGGACGTATATCCGTCCACGAGGCTCTCCGCCAGGCTCTCGAGTGCAGCGCTAGCCACATGGCCAGGACCTAATACGTAGACGTTGCGTCTAACTAGGCCCTGTGCGACACGTCTAGCCTCGTCAAGCCGTCCAGACTCTAAGTGGTAAGCAACTTCGGTTACGCTATCGAGGAGGAGTCGCAGCGAGAAAGAATTCTTCAACACCCATGCAGAAGCGATGACCCAGGCCCAGGGAGACAACATATATGCTGCGTAGAGGAGCCCTGCATAGAGGCCTAGATGTGCAAGAGTCACGATAAGCCATGCCACTGCCCCTCTTAAGCGCGAGGAATAGGGGGGCGCAAGCCTCTTTGCAGCCATAAACACGGTGTGGACAGGATGTATCGAAAGCAGTATTCCACGGTGATACGGATAAGCATAGTCGAGGATGTGGGCTAGGAGGATCGATGTTAGGAGTAGCCCTGGGCTTGGATAACTCCATTCAGGTAGGAGCAAACAGGTATCACCACGACGCTGGATTAACTGCTAGGGCTCCCCCTGGCAATGAAGTTGTATTCGCAACTTCGTAGATGAAGCCAGGTACGTCACCAGAGGCATAGCCTACCCTCCTCCAAGCATCCTTTGCGGCTAGCAGGGTGGCTACGACACTGGCTAGAGCGGCCACGATCACCTGGAGCGGCGAGAGATAAGCTAGGAGAATTAAGAAGAGCGTTACAATGAGTACATCGAGTATTTCACTTCTCCTAGTTACACCTAGGCTATAGAACATCTGGTCGAGACCCCTATGTCTAGGCTTCGGGAGCAACGCTAACGCGAGATACATAGATTCAGCTGCTACCACGTAGCTAACTGTAATGGGTGTCCAGCCCCGTAGAGGCCTACGAAGCTGGTAAACCTCGCTAAAGGGCTACCGTTGTGTAGCAGCTTAGGGCGAAGCTTCCACGCTTAGGATCCTTCATGACCTCTATATAGCTTTTAACCTGGTGGCCCCGCTCCTATGGCATCGCTGTAGTTGGTGAACCCGCCTAGATGGAGGCCGCCAGCAACAAGTAGATGGGCTAGCCAGTATCGGTGAACAGTTAAAGACATAACTAGAACCATAGCTAGATCCTCAAAGAGCCAGCAAAAAATACTAGTGGGCAACCCCGTGCAGCATCCCCAACACTATGGCATGGAAGAGGTGCATGGGTTAGGAAGGCGAAGAGACAACTAACCCACGCATCACCCTTACCAAGGACTAGTTTAAACGTCTTTACGAGGACATAGTTTCCCGGAGTCTCGATGAAGATATTGTTAAACGTCCCGGCAAGACCGTAGAGGTTCGAGACATTCCTCACGTAGACACCGTGACATAGCAGGTGCTTCTGTGGGTCTGGGTGCGGAGGAGAGTAGTGCCGTACAAGCAAAAATGGCGCCCTGCTGGGGTAAACATGGAGGCCCATGCCGTGGAGGCTATTGTTGAGATGAGGCTTCTCCTCTGCTAGGGAGAATCCCGGCTCAGGATACGTAGGGGCTTACTCACTCATTACAAAGCCCTATGGTTCACCCTAAGATCCTTCGTCGTAGACTTCAAGACCAGTAGCTACGTGCGCTAGACACTAAAGGCG
>JBEVCE010000015.1:0-3994 GCA_040514295.1 Pyrodictiaceae archaeon
ATTATAGACGAGTCTAATATTAATATTAATAAAAAGGAGTTTATAGAGAACGTCAGAAAAGTAAGAGGCGTCATAATACCTTTTGGGAAATCAATAATATTTACTGGTAAGCCTAGTTATGTCCCAAGAGATAAGCTAAACTATGTGCAATCAACGAGAATAGAGAATTACCCTATTTACTGGGCTAGTAGAGTATACGTCGAAGTAGTTCGAGGCTGTAGCAACTTCAAGAGGCCAACCTTAGAGATAAAAGGGGGAAAGAGATGCATTAAATGTCCTGTATGTTTTGATCCGCGCGTACCCCTAAGAGCTAGGCTTAAGTGCCCTATGGGGATACCGGCAGGATGCGGTTATTGTAGTGTGCCCGAACATTATGGGCCAGCAAGGTCTAGAAGCATTAGGGTAATAGTTCGAGAGGTTAAAGAACTAGTAAGAAGGGGAGTAACTAAAATAGTGCTTAGTGCCCCGGATTTTCTAGACTATGGGCGCGACCTACTGGTAGATCCAGAGCCATTAACAGACCCTTGTACTCCAAAGCCTAATCTTAAAGCCATTATAGATTTATTTGAAAATTTGCTTGCAGAAGTACCTGAATTTGATACTCATGACGCTTTCCTAATGATTGAGAACATTAAAGCTTGTCTTGTAGATGAGAGTGTTGCTAGAGTTCTTGGTAGATACTTAAAAGATACACCAGTCCATATAGGTGCTGAGAGCGGTGATGATGATCTTCTAAGAAAACTTGGTAGACCCTCGTTAACAAGTGATGTGGCGAGGGCAGTAAGGCTTCTGGCTGAGAACAGCCTTGAGCCATATGTGTATTTCATCTATGCGTTACCTGGAGAGACGGAGGACTCGGCTATTAAGACAATAGAGTTTATGCGTAAACTAGTAGAACTAGGCGCTGTAAAAATAAACATATATAAGTTTATGCCCTTGCCTGGTACAGCGTTTGAAAACGCACGTACAGTTGTAAAAGAGTATGATAAGCGTCTTAAAATGGAGGCTATAAGGCTTAATACGACCTTAAAGACAAGACTCCTGGGCAGAGAGGTTCTAGCGATAGTAGCTGGCTTTCATAAAGCAAAGTCTATGTTAGTAGCTTACCCCTTACCACACGGGCCAAACATGTATCTAAATGGCTCTAGAGAGCTAATTGGATGGATAGTTAAGGCTAAGATAGTTGGTGTTGAGAGTGATAGAGCAGTATATGGCATTGTCCTAAAATTAATCAAGAAGATTAAGCCCTAACTTTGAGGATTAAGGCTGCTTTCCTTTGGCGTCTCCCATATTAATTAATGATTGTAAGCTTCTTTTTAGTTCGTCCACTTGCTGCAAATCCTTTTCTATCTCATTTGTCTCGTCCTTGATAAGCAGGGCTCCTCTTTTACTCATATATTTAGCTATTCTTAGTAAATCCTTCTCTAGTTCTAATCCAACTAGTATGAAATATTCGGCAAGTGTCTCTAAATCGCTAGCAATGTTTAGATAATCGTTGTCCTCAATTCTAATGGCTATGTTTGACGAAAGTATGTTGGAGAGCCTTGTCCTAATAGCTCTCAACCTTCTAACATAGGATAAAACAAGTAGTTGTATCTCGTCATTACTTGGATCGCTACGTAATCTAGCTAAGCTTTTTCCTAGAGATCTAAGGATTTTAGCATGGTCGTGGCTTACTTCTTCAAGCATTTTTAGTAGCATATAAGGATCCTTGACGCTGAGAGGGCTCGGCAAGTACCAAACACCCTTCATCTATCGAGCAGCACGTATCGTTGCTATACTATTATCTGAAACACCGTATTCAGGTAGCTTAGCTCCATTAACCCATACCTCGTTTGATGGCACATTATTGTCGAGTTCAACTTTGTATGTAAATCTACGCCTATGTGCTACTACAACCTCGACTTTCTCGTGAATACCAAGCTCCTTGGCCAACTCTGGATTTATTTTTGCAACACCCTCCTTTAGCTCGTTATGGAATCTAAGCCTTATTCTTCTCTCCCTAGGCCTCTTCTCCTCTCGAAACAGTTGTGATGCAGGGGGTATTATTGAGAGCGCCGTCCTTATATCTATTTTCTTATCCCCTCTCCTAGTGGTTGTCTCAGGTTGCATATTCTTCTACACCTCCACCTATTACCAGTTTAAATCTGATTCTCTGAGACCCCGTTTTTAAATAGAATGGTGATGATCTAGAATGAATCTATTTACCCCCCGTAGCTTTTTAGGTTGGTATATCTTTCTGGGGGACGCGTTGATACTTGATAGCTTCTTTTCATTCGCGTTATCGATTACTGGCAACCTAGAGGTACCATGGGTGCCGACGAGAAGGGAATTAATAGCTCATATACTTAGAATTGCAGGGGTAAAGAAAGGCCTAGTTTTTTACGACCTAGGTTGTGGTGATGGAAGAGTCGTTATAGAGGCTGCTAAGAGAGGGGCTAAAGGAGTTTGTGTGGAGATTAGAAGCGATCTAATTAGGGAGGCTATAAGGAAGAGTATAGAGGCTGGTGTGAGAGACAAGATAGAGTTCATAAACGCTGATTTCATGCTTGTTGATCTTAATCCAGCAGATGTAATCTACATGTATCTGCTGACAAGGGTGAATGCTAAGCTTAGACCAAAATTAGAAAAAGAGCTTAGGCCGGGCACACGTGTTGTTACTTTAGACTTTGAGATTCCAGGCTGGAAGCCCATCTATGTTGAGAAACATTTCACTAATGGAATGGAGAGGAAAATATATTTGTATATTAAAGGTATTAGTGATGTCCGCTAGCATTATTTACAAGTATGCTTGAAGCCAGTAGAGGTAATATTAATGTAGCATCACCATAGACAACGACATGCCTCGCCCTTGGCTTAAGCTTGCCCCATGAGATTGCTTCCCTAGGTTGAGCGCCACTAAGACTGCCATCGTACTCTACGGCTGTAGTAACGTATACTGCGCAGTCTAGTCCTCCTCGGAATTGGGCCCACCATATTGTGTGGTGTTTGCTTATTCCCCCACCAATTATTAGTGCCATTGCCTTTCTCGCACTAAAGAACCTCTCTGCTAGAAGCTCCTCGTCCTTAAAGGGGTTTATTTTCAAGTCTTTATGCGTTTGTAAGTATGTATGGAGTGCAGTACCAAAGGCTCCATCCAAATATCCTGGCACAATAATTGGTACTCTTTTCTCACGGGCTCTAGCTATAATGCTATTCTCATCTTTTATAACCTCTCCTATCTTCCATAATATTTCATATATGCTCCAAGTCTGGTCTCTATCAAGTTTATCGAGTACGCTATATACTGTCTTTTCTATCTTAGGCCCATAGTCTTCGACAGGTATAAAGATATTACCTAATCTATGGAAGCCATGCTTATATAGCTCGCTATCATCAGCCTCAAAGAATCCTTTTAGGTAACGTCCTCCAAGCCCTCTAGCTATGTCGTGATCAATGGTGCCAGCAGTTGTAATTATCAAATTAAACTTAGTTTGCCGTATAAGTTGAGCTATTATTCCACGTAAGCCTGTAGCTACTAAGTTAGCAGTAAAACTCATTACACGGAGATCAGCGTCCATGCAGCTTCTTAGTATTTCTACAGCTCTATAGAGGTGGCCAGCCATAAATCCATGTATATCTCCGTAAGCCTTTATTAGCTCCTCTATAGTCATTGAAGGTTTAATTGTAACATCCTTGACTTCTTCGTAACCTACCGCGCTTAAGACTCCCACCCGACTTGACGCCCCACTTCTCTCTCAAGAATATGCAGCATATAGCTTAAAGACTCTCGTGGTGCTGGTAACAAGCTATCATGAGACTGGCGGTAGACTCTGTGAAGGAGCCATGACGAGTATTGGGCTCAAGCCGGGTAGCGAAGAGTACAAGATACTAGTTAAGTTAAAGAGGATATTGGTAAAACTATCCCCAGAGGCTATTATGGCGTTTATGTATATTTGGGACAATATATCTGTTGGTGAGATTCTTTTTGAAAGGGATTTGATACAACTATATA
>JBEVCE010000016.1:0-4008 GCA_040514295.1 Pyrodictiaceae archaeon
TGTGGTTAGGACTATTGCAACAGACTCTGTTAAGACAGCTTTTTATCTGCCAAGGAGGCATGGCGTTAGGGTATCCTTGATAGAATTAGCTGATTTTCTAAAAATGTTTTCATCCTAAAACTCTTATCACTTGACCTTTAATCTCAGCCTTACCGCCAGTAGGTTTGACAAGGATTTGGCCACAAACTAGGCACCTTACTGGAAAAGTTGCGTGGCTGAATACTACCTGTTCATTACCGCATTGCGGACACTTGACTAACAGGAACCTACTTCTAGGCTGTGGGATCAAGATACGTAAGCGGCTTGTCAAGGTACATCACCTAGTTTCGACTAATTCTATCTTCTTTAATCTAATCCCCCTTCTATGGACTATATAGCCGCACTTCTGGCACTTTAGCTTTAATACAATCTTCTTAGTGACCTTAGCGAACCTCTTTTGCTCCGGCTTTCTCTTACTCCCATAGCCCTCCTGCTTCCTCCTATACCTTCGCTCGCCTTCTGCTAAAGCTCTCCTCTTACCGGGCTTGTATATACTTACACTATGTGGAGTATGAGTTCTACACCTTGGGCAATATGTTACTATGACCTTTGGCACTTTCATGTCTCCCAGCCACCGTATTCCAAGAGGCTTCATACTTTTTTAGCAGCCAACCATACATGATGCAGGTAGCACTTATCAAGCTAAATAGGTTTATCAGAGAGTTCTAGCTTAAAAACCTAGTTACTTTGATGCTTTCATCTAAACAACTTTGACTTGTAAGCTAGCCTAATACCACAATACTATTTCTTGAACATTATATAGGCTTAACAGTTAATGGCTTTGCCTCCCCTAGTATGAACTTAAGCAGTGCCTTAAATGGCTCCAAACACTGTATTGTTATTGTATTGCTCTCCATGGTGACTAGGATGCACTTCTTCGGTTTAACTATTATGATTCTTCCTGCTGCTAATTTTTTCCAGAACTCTTTGGCCTTCGCCTTAAACTCTTCGGGACATAAGGCCTGTTCAGCTACCAGCTCAGCTACTTCTTCTATAATCTTGAACTGTCCTTTAACAAGCCATCTGGCTTTCTTAATAAGCTTGTAATCTAGAAGGGAGGAATAAGCCTCCTCGACCTTTTCGGTCATAGTCAATGGATCTATGCTTTCCTTCATAGCTTTATCAATAAGTTCAGCTAGACGTGTCGAAAGGCTTGTTCCGCTCTCCAAGGAAAATAAGCCTCCTTGAGTTAAACTATTACTGCCACACTCTTAGCCATTAAGTATATCGCTATATGTAGAGGCAGTCTATATATCACTCCTTTTCTGAGTTTTATCTTGTTACCAAGTATTCTTAATACAGGTGTATCAACTATGGCCTTTACTCTAAGGTACTCGTTTCTCTTTATGAAGGGAGAGGCCTCCTCCAGAAGAGTGGCACAATCCTCATAAACTTTAACCACATCTACAGGCTTAACTAAAAGCCCTGTTTTTCCATGAAGACTTCCAGGAGGTCTAATGAGCCTTTTCGTATCAACTGTTACTTGCTCGTCGACTCTAATTTTAATATGCTCCTTAGCCTCTTCAATTAGTTCTAATAATTTGTCCTTCTCGCTAGGGCTCGCCATGAGGTACTCCTCTATATTCGAAAAGTATCTTGATAATGTTTCCAGCCCCTTAATGGTAGCTAGCCTTACAGCTATCCTTGCCAGCCGGCCTCGAATGCCAGGTGACGAGATTAATGGGGGTAACATACGTGTTTTTATTCTCTTAGCCTCTATCTTGGGCTGTAAAGATTCCTCTTTAATATCTACGGCCAGCAAATAGTTCACTAACTCTCTACGTACATCGCTCTCGGCTAACCCCCACTCTTTATCGTCTTCCACGACTACGTGGAAGCCTCTATTACCAGAGAACTCTACTCTAATAGATTCCTTTGAAATACCTAGTTCGTGTATTAATGTATCAACTAACTTCAAGGCTTCGAAAGCAGCTCTACATAGACACTCATCTTCTATAAAAGAAGTCTTTTGCCCGTTGACTTCTAATTCTATTATTTTATCCTTGCACTCCTCAAGGTGATTAGCATCTATATCAAATATTAGATCGGCTGATAGCCATTCTTTAGACTCCATATCACGTGCTTCAGGATACTTGTATCTAGCTGAGGAATAGTAAAAGTGTCTAGGACCTCGTTGCGATAGAAAATCCCTTACCTCTTTCTCGCTCTTAAACGATAAATGTCTTATATAGGTGTTTTGTCCCCATAATTGTGCTGCAAACTCTCTTAGTTTATAATCCCTTGGTAATGATGGAAGGGCTTCACTATAGTACTCTCTAAACACCTTCTCGAGGAACTTGTAAGTCTTATTCGTCGGAGAGCTTATAGTTTGAGTCATCATGCAAGTAACCCTAGTCTATAAACCACAAGCTAATGCATGACGACTTGTAAGATAATTTATTCTACTCTAGGTGCTACAAGGAACTTGAAGCTTGCATTCTGTGGTAACTCGTATTCGACCTGGACAGGCATGTCGCTGCTAAACCTTATAATTACGCTATCAGCTACTTGTGCTGCTGATAGAAGATCGCTAAAATATTCAAGCGTATATGCAGCTACTTGAGGGGGATCCTTTACATTGGCTTCTATAATCTCCCCAGACTCAGGGGTTATTATTATCTCTGCTTCTCCCAGATCACTTGAAGTAACTGCTTTAAATACCTCCTTATCGGCGTGAAGCTTGATCACATCACCTATTAGTTCTACGTCCTTTATGAGTTCCCGGTAAGCGTCGGCAAGCATCTTGATATTTGCATTAAACTCTAGCTGTGCTTCAGGTAATTCCTCGCCTGTAATATCAAGTAATGGTATTGTGAATTTTCTGTAACTTCTGCTTGAAGAAAATACTATGCTAAGTCTATTCTCCTCTTCCATTAACTCTAGTCTATCGTTTTTCGTTGCTCTTCTCATTATTTTCGCTAAATCCTCAAAATTAATACCTAGCTTTTTCTCCTCCTCTACCTCAAACTCCTCAAACGAGTCTACAGGGAAGAACATGTCCAGCATTATGACATGTGAGGGATCCATGGCTCTAAATCTGAGACCTTCGTCTGGAATGATATTAAATATTCCCTCCTCTATGACCTTGGCTATAGATGAGACTAGATAACGCCATATTCTTGCATCTGCGAATGCTAACTTCAATACTATCCCCCAAGATGGAAAGGCTAGTTAATGCACATTTAGGCGTTAAGTCCGCCTTCTGTTAACTTCAAGCACGAGTTATTCCTACTAGGCTCTAGGTAATTTAAGGTGTTCTGCATATCTCCTCTTAGGCTCTCAAAAAACTGCTGGGTAAGTGTGCTCTTTTAAGCTCTTTTTAAGACTAATGACAATGTTTAACAATGATGCTGACAAGAAGTATATCCTAGCGGCATAGGGCTTTGACGATATTGTTGGCGGCGTTCTAAAATAGGCTTCTTCAGCATAGTCCATGAGCTTACGGAGCCCCTTCTCGAGTATCTCGATCATCATTAGTATCTTTTGCTCTTTATCTAATTCTTCTTCAATCATATTCCCGCCATACATAGCCGCATCTAACGCATTTGAAGAATCTTGTAGGCGGTTCATCGGCTCTACGTGTCTGCACAACCCAGTAATATGCCTCATGGTATCCGCAGCGAGGGCATATAGCCCTGGTTTTTGGTAATGTTTCGAGAGGAGGCTCTTTTATTACAACTGTCTTCTCTTTCTCACTGTGCTTGATTTGTTGTTTTAGTATTGTAAAATTACTTGTGGCTTTTGCTTCCTCACGATAACTGCAATTAGGGCAAACCCAGTATAATTTTCC
The DNA here is from genome assembly GCA_040514295.1 of Pyrodictiaceae archaeon. Taxonomy (GTDB): domain Archaea; phylum Thermoproteota; class Thermoprotei_A; order Sulfolobales; family Pyrodictiaceae; genus JBEVCE01. The sequence goes on from JBEVCE010000016.1 coordinate 3,830, forward strand.
ATTCTCCCTTCTAAGAATCATCATTGTACCACATTGCGGGCAGAACTTCAAGGCTGACACCCTAGCTATAGCATCAGTTTTCAATGTCCTTCTTAAACCATTTTCTACGACCTCTTATAGCTAATTAGATTTCATAAGCATTTTAGTTTTTTACGGTACTTATTGATCTGTATTTTTAA
>JBEVCE010000017.1:0-15029 GCA_040514295.1 Pyrodictiaceae archaeon
TATGAATATTTTAATTTATTATGAAATACCTTTATCGTATTATCTACGAGAGTTTGAGAGAAGGGAAGCCCCTAGTAACTGTATTCGACGAGAACAGATAAAAAGCTTAGCACTACGAGCCAGGAGCCCATTATGAGGATCGCTGTCTCCCAGTCAGTAATAACAGCACTCAACATAGCCAGAGCCGAGCCACAGGAGATTATTAATGTAAGCCTCTTAAGCACGAGGCGTGGATGCATTGTACGAGTTAGGATACTGAGGACACGTACGGGGAAAGACCTCTTAAACCTCAGATACTCCGGCAACTTGTAGAGGAGCTTAAGTCCTTCTCTCCCAAGTCTATATTTGACACCACTTCTACGCAGGAGCTTATCTAGTAAACTTCTCCTACTAGTAGTCCGTATGAAGAGCTTTGGCTCGTCCTCGGCGTATCGACGCAAGTAACTATCAAGCTGCCGCGGGCTAAGCCTAATAATAGAAGATAACTCCTCAAGGGAAAGTTCATGGCCCTTAGCAAGCCCTAAGGCAATGACAGCCTCATAAAGATAGAGGTATCTTACAAGAACACCACTAACGTCATAGACTGTTACAGCTGCATCTCCACCCCTCTCCCTAGCACCTCTATAGCCATTTATAGTCGATATTATCAGCCGATACACCTCAACACCTCTCTCGCTAAGTCTCAAAGAACCATCCTCGTGAGACTCTACGAGACCCTTAAGTCTCATCTTACGGAGACTATCAAGCACAGCCTTTCGGTTAACCCTCACAATACTAACAACCTCGTCGACACTAGAGGCCCCAGACCCTAGAGCCACAAGTATACGTAACTGTAGCCAACCCTTAGCAAGGTCAATAACGCTATCAAGCCTACGCAGGATCTCTAGCCTCTCTAGAAGCCTCTCTAGGTTAGCCACGCTAGTCCAGACCAAGGGGTTAGGAATAATAAGGAATAATACTAGTATACAGTTTTCGCCCACAAAGCTAGATGTCAGCAGAAAATGATAATAGTCATATTCGCCCAGCGGGCGACAGAACACACACAAGATAAGAGGAACCAGGCTGACAGACGGACGTGGCGAAAAAGGTGGGGAGCGGAGGGGTCTCTTAGATGGCCCGTATGAAGGGTATTGTCGGCATAGAGGCAGCAATAGTACTAATAGCATTCGTGCTAGTAGCAAGCGCTTTAGCGTTCATAGCAATAAATATGGGTATGTTTGCTACACAGAAAAGCAAAGAGGTAATGGGCAAGGCTTATGAAGCATCGACAAAGGCATTAGATATAGCAGGAGACGCAATAGCGCATGTAAGTAGCACATCTGAGGGCCTAGTTGACAGAATATACATCCCTATTAAGCTGACCGCAGGCTCATCTCCTATAGATCTAACCCGCGTCTCAATAACTATAGTCACGACTCTGAACGGTACTAGCGTAGGGAAAGCTAAGACCCTCAGCTTTAACGGCATAAGCGACATCACTGATTATAGCAGTATCACTAACAGTGGATGGTATTATGCCTACAAAGTAAAAGATAATACACTATTAGAGCCTGGCGAGGTAGTTGTACTTGTGATCAACAATACTGAGTTCACTAGCGGTAGTAATACTTACTACTGGAAAGCTTATGACACAATACAAGTAGAGATTAAGCCTCCAGAAGGCGCTCCAGTAATGGTGAGATATACTGTACCGCCAACTCTTACGAGCGAATTTGTCGACCTAGTAATAGGCTAGTTTTCAGCGAGAAGAGATTTAACTAGATGATGCAAGGAAGTCTTATGTGGGGGTTGGATTGACTTTTTTTCGCTCAGGCTTCCTCTAGACTTTTTAAAAGGTATATGCTTCGTGGACTTAGCCTAGAGCATGTTGTTATTCTCGGCTTTTTCTTCGTAACTATTACTGCCTTCGCCATAGTGTTTCTTAGCTTTATTAGTCTTGGCTACCACCATGGCAGTAACAAGGGATCTTTAGAGGTTTCCGGTGTCTATGGAATATTTTATGATGGTCTTCTTTATCGTATCGACATCGTTTTGAGGAGAACAGGTATAAGAGAGGGTAGTAACAGCTTTGTTATCAATATCAGTTATGGTGATAAGGCCTACCTCTTCAAGGTAGGTGCTAATAGCTGCCTCCGTAATGGCAACATGAGTATTTTTGGAAAACTGGGTCTAGACCAGCTGGTTTCCACTAGGATTAGTAATATTCATGGTAAGTTAGTTGATGTAATTGTTTATACTGATAGTCTTGGCTACGGCCATGTAGTTCTTGGCGATATCAACTCTCCTTTGGTAGATTTTAGTGGTATCGGTCTTTGTAAAGCTACTCACAGCTTCTCAGGTAGACTACCTTTCTCTTGTCTATGCTGGCTCTTAGTTCAGGGCGATGCTAGCGACCATATTAATATAGGTGGGGTTGTTTTTGAGAGGGGCGCTTTATTCAAGGTTATGGGGAAGCCTACTGTATTCGTGGTTGTTGGAGAACATGACAAGCTAAGGGTTAGTGTCCTTTTGCCTGGGCTTAAGGATGTTAGAGGGCTTAGGATAGGTGTTGCAGTTAATGGTACTAGTACAATTATAAGGATTATTGGTATAGCTTCTCGCATTATTACTGGTAGTGGTGTCCTCTATTATGAGAGGGAGGGCTAAGCTAATTATACTCCTTTATACCATTCTAGGCTTCATCTTACTCGCTTTGGGAGTGTTCATGGCATATGTTATTAATGAGGGTCTTATCAATATAGGTGGTGACGTTTATCGATTCATCATGATAGTTATTTCTCTGGTTATTGCCTCTATTGGCGCTCATTGGAGTATTGTAGGGCTCGCTAGTCTTAAGAGAAGCTAGCTTAAGGAGTTCTACGCGGCTTCTTGTGGGATTATGTAAGTGAGCTAGGTGTAGACTCTGTTTTTTAACCGATTTTTACCTACTTTCCTAGTCTAGTTGAAAAGAAATATAAGTAGTCACGATAATGTCTCATAGAATGGGAGGATATATAATGGTTCTTTAGGTGCTCCAAGGTAATACCTATGACAAGCTAATAGTGCTAATGAGGGCTAAAGGCTATGCCTCAGTGGCGCTGTAATTGCCCGGTGTGTAGGCTGTTTGTACATCCAGTGCTTAGAAGATTTGAGAGAAGAGAGGAGGAGAGACTAGAGGAGAAAGAGGGAAGAGAGGAAACCGGTGTCGAGAGGTTTGCTCCACTAGCTGTCCCCGTAGATAATAGTGGGAGAGGAGAAGCCGAGGCTGCAGGATCACCTATCTCGCCTGAAGCTAGTGTTGCACCGCAGCCCTTGATTACCGAGGAGGTTATTGATAATCTTGCCTCAAAAATAGCCGAAGGTGTTAGAGAGGCTATTGAATCTAGTAATAAGGTGCTTGTTGAGAGACTCGACCAGGTGGAGGAAAGTGTTGGTAGGCTTCGAAAGGAGCTTCAGAGTTTAACTGATAGCTTGCAGAACATTATTGTAGAGCTTAGGGATGCTATTTCGGAGCTTTCTAACCCCTTTGGGGCTTTACGTGGTGGTTCCTCGGACTTCTCAGCCTTAGCGCTTAATGTTGACGGGGGTAGAGTACGGAAGCTATCCATGCTTGTATCCTCCCTTAGAATGTTAATAGATAAGCTCGGCCCTGAGACTGCTAAGTCTATTATCAACGAGTATGCTGAGAAGGGGCTTATAGGCGAGGATGAGGCCAAAAGAATCCTCGCAATAATCTCCACCCTTACTAAGCTACGTGGTAAGGATGTACGCGTAGAGGAACTCATCATACCAATTCTCGAGTTCGGAGGATCCTCATGAGAGCACTTCCATTAATGATCCCTAGAGGTGGGTTTTATGGGTTGGAGGGCTAAGGGTATAACTGCCCCAATTACTGAAGCCATACTCCTTATAGCAGCTCTATCCTCTACGATCATTGTCGTCTCCGTCGTACTGTTCAATTCTAGCTTCATATCTAATAGGATAGTTGAGGCAGGACTAGAGGCTGGCAACCGTATCGTTGAAAGGATAGTATTCGTTCATGGAGTATATAATAGTAGTAGTGAATGCCATGTAATTTACCTTAAGAATGTCGGAGGCAAAGTTATCGATAGAGTAGAAGCATCAACCCTAATTATAGGTAATGATACCTATTCAATACTCTTAAACTATAATAGTAGCGTGAGTAGTGGATGTGGTTGCTGGAGCTTTGAAGAGGCAGGAAAAGCTGATGGCTTGTGGGAGCCTTCTGAGACCATCATAGTATATGCTTGCCCGCCAAGCTATATCAAGCCCCCCTACAAGTTCATAATGGTGTTGCCTAGTGGCGCTAGACTTCAAGCTACTTATCAACAGCAGGGCTAAGTAGATGGGGAATAGTGAATGGGGGCTTCAGGGCCTATAGTGCTAGGTCTTGGCTTCGCTATACTAGTATTGTCTGTGACAGGACTTGTCATAGCATGGTCCATGTTCTTTAGTACTTATATCGAGGCGTTGAAGGATGCTGCTTCAACCATCGAGTACTTAGCATCTAGCAGCCTTGTTATAGGCAACGTTAGTGTTAATGGAACGGTACTAGGCTTCGTAGTCGTCAATAAAGGATCCACTAGCGTTCTCTTCGATGACAAGGCCGACCTAATAGTATTATACTATAGCGGTGGGGTACTAAGGGGGGCTATATTAGAGTACAGTGTTGGGTGGAATATAACTAGCGTTTACACGGATGATACCGCTAAAAGCATTCAGCCTGGGGAAGCTGTGGAGCTCTTACCGGGTCAAAGGGCTATAGGTGTTGCCCTGCTCCCTGAGAGCCCTGACGTTAATACCACTATCACACTTGTGCTTGTTTCCGGCAAGGGGGTGAGAGCAAAGTATGTCTCAACAGCCTAGCCTTATGGGCACCTTTACTACAGGTAACGAAGAACTTGATAGCAGGCTGGGCGGGGGTATTCCTTACCCCTCCTTTGGGCTTATTGAGGGAGAGAATGGTACTGCTAAGACTACTTTAGTAGCACAATTCGCCCTAGGAGCACTTATCTCCGGGCTAAGAGTGGTATTTTTCACCACGGAGACTACTACGCGACAGCTTCTCCGCCAGACAAGGAATATCACCATAGATCTTACACGATACTACGTCTCCGGCAAACTCATAGTATACTCTGCTCATGCGTATGGAGCGGTATGGGGTAAGGAGAGAGTTAGAGAAGCTCTCTATAGGCTCCTAGAGTATCTTATCGAGAAAAAGGATGAATATGATGTTATTGTTATAGACTCGCTTACTCCCCTACTACTCTATGTAAATGAAAGCGATGTTGACAATTTCATTAGTACTATACGCTACCTTGTGGATGAGAGGAAGACCGTTTTTGCAACACTCCATAGCGGTATCATAGGTGAAGCGTTGGCTAAAAGGGTAAGGGCTGCAGCTGACGTTTACTTTAAAATCTCCCTTGTAACGGTAGGAGGCCGTCCTGTTAAAGCACTAACTATTGTAAAGATGCGTGGTGCACCGATGATGGCCGAGCATACTATTGCATTTGATGTTGATCCCGCGTTCGGCATAAAGATTGTACCCATAGTGCTTGCCCACGCGTAAAATTGTTTTTACCACACAGGACGTCTTGGGAGTGATGTGCTATGGCTTTGCAACTGGCTACAGCCAGTAGACAGGCTAGAGAGGAACTTAGAAAAGTCATGGCTAGGTTTCCTCACCTAGCCAAGTACATTCAAGACGTTGTTGCTAGGCTTGGCTGGCCTCAATACTTTCACGATGAAGTGCCAAGAGATCTTCGTAGAGCGGTAACGATAAACATAATATATCCAGTGGATCTCGAGGCAGGGATCTTCGTTCACATATTTATGCCGCCAGAGGGCACGGAGTCCGGTTACCGTAAATACGTGGTGATAGAGCCAGAGAGGCCTCCACGAGAACTCTTTGAGCTCGTAGAGCTAAAGCTTGCCTCAGTGATAACAGAGGCTGATGTCGTAAGGGATCTTGAGGAGAGAAGGAGGGTTCTCCGGGGGAAGTTAAAGCTTATAATCGAGCCCGTTGATACCCCAGTCAACTATGCTGCACTTCTTACTCAGGTTTTTAGGTTACCCCGAATACCAGTCTATAGAAGACACCTAGACAATTTATTCTATTATGTTTTAAGAGATAAGGCTGGACTAGGCATACTAGAACCTCTACTTAAGGATCCATATATCGAGGATATATCGTGTCCTGGGGTAGGCTATATCTATATAGTCCATAAGATCTTTGGTCCCTTAGAAACAAACCTTAAGTTTGAGGCCCCCGAGGATCTTGACAAGTTCATTATAGAGCTTAGCGAGCGTATAGGCAAACCCGTAAGCCACGCTAGACCCATAGTTGATGCAACACTACCTGACGGTAGTAGGATAAATATTGTCTTCGGAGAAGATGTCAGCCTTAAAGGAAGCAATTTCACAATTAGGAGGATATCCAAAATCCCCTTAAGCGTAGTGCAGCTAGTGGCATGGAATACCTTCGATGAGTACATAGCAGCTTATCTATGGATACTATTGCTTGAAGGAAGCAGTGGCTTCGTGTCAGGTGAAACAGCTTCAGGTAAAACTACAACTCTTAATGCTATTGTAGCCTTCATAAATCCCACCTATAAGATTGTGACGATAGAAGATACTGCAGAACTTAACATCCCTCACTCTAACTGGGTTAGAGAACTTACAAGGGATACAGGGAGCCCCGAAACTAGTGTAACCATGTTTGACTTGCTGAAAGCAGCTCTAAGGCAGAGGCCAAACTATATCATTGTTGGCGAGATCCGTGGTGCTGAGGGCCTTATAGCCTTCCAGGCTATGCAGACAGGACACCCAGTACTAGCCACGTTCCATGCCGCGAGTGTTGAGAGGCTTGTACAAAGGATAACTTCGCCACCCATTAATGTGCCTAAATCCCAGCTTGATAACCTAAACTTCGTCTTGATACAAAGCGCTGTATATCGTGAGGGAGTTATGGTACGTAGGGTTCTAAGCGTTAACGAGATAATAGGCTATGATCCACGGGCAGACTCCGTACTCTACGTACCTTCATTCACATGGGATCCGGTAAGAGACAGGTTTACCTTTAGAGGTAGAGGTACAAGCTACCTGCTTGAAGAGAAGATAGGTGTTAGGAGAGGGCTTACGAGGAGGAGCATGGGCCTTATTTATGATGAGCTAGAGCTTAGAGCTAAGATAATCAGAACACTAGTTGAGAAAAAGGTAACACACTACTATAGGCTTTTTGCCGTGATTTCACGCATATATGCTATGACCGTAGAGTATGCCAGAAGGGCATCTAAGGAGGAAACTCAGCAAGCTATACTAGACGCTCTAGAAGAAGCTTTAAGGAGAATAAGACGAGGTGACCTCTTAAAGTAGTCCTACCCCAACTTATACCCTATAGTGAACGAACTAACCTTTACCATGAAAAACGTGATGCTCAGCCCTCAATGTCGGTGGCAGTTGTTATGAGCACAAGAGGGGTCGCAAGAAGGCTAGCTGATCCTATATTCTTGGCGAGCATTACCGGTGTTACTATTCTTATAGTATACTTAGCCGATGTAAAAATGGCTATACTCTATGTGGTACCAGGAGTCATAGCTCTCTTAAGAATAATTCTTCCTATGGTAAGGCAACGTGGTGTAGGGTATGGGCTTGACCAGGATCTTGTATTTCTAATAACTCACATGTATACTGTATCGACAGGCAAGCCTGTACGTAGGAGGCTCTTTGAACTAAACACTATAATAGGAGATTATGGTGTTTACTCGCATACACTGAGACGTATTGCTGTGCTTGCTGTTGAGTGGGGCTATGGCTTCGTAAGAGCGACAAGACTCATTGCAAGAGAAGTCAGAAATGAGGTTTTTAGAGGCTTCTTATTTAGGCTCAGTGAGGTTCTCCGTACCGGGGAGGATATATCGAGGTTTCTAAGGGTAGAGCATGATACCTTAGTACGCCAGTACCACGCCAACTATATGAGAAGCTTAGATCTTCTAAGAATATTTCTTGGCCTATATGCTACAATGATGAGTTCGTCGGCTTTTATAGTGCTTACACTCGTCATACTAGCTGTCTTTATGGGCGGCGATACAAGAATATTCATTACATCCATGGCTGCTCTCTTGATTTCTATTGGAGCCTTCTTACCCTTCATAAGAATGATGTCACCACACGACCCTTTAACCATAGGGCAGAGGGAATCCATGAACCCTCGTTTAAAGAGGATTAGAAATCTGATATTGGTTGCTGGTGGGCTCTCATTAGTTATTACTCCGCTTGTTTTCTTTATTACCCGGGATCCTTTGTTTACGCTAGGCGCACTAGCCGTCCCTTTCATATTGCCTGGAATGGCTAGCATGAGGTTTGAGAGGTTCCTTAAAAACCTTAATTCCTTTTTCCAGGTTTTTGTTAGAACTTTTGGCCTTACATACTCTGTGATACCTAATTATGCTGAGGCTCTAAGTTCAATACTTACAGCAGATTATGGTCCTCTCACTAATTTTCTAAGAAGGCTTCATGCCAGAATAACCAACGGTATTGACCCTCACATAGCTCTTAGATACTTCGGCCTTGAGGCCTCAAGCCTTCACATAGCTAAGAGCGTGAACATTATAGCTGACACTATAGATGCTGGCGGAGATGCTGCAGAAATGGGGCTTGTGCTTAGTAATCTACTGTTAAGGCTTAATGATCTCCGTATTGATAGAGATCGCGTATCAAGAACGTTCGAAGCCGTAGTTTATCTCTTACAAGGACTTATAGCAGGGATAACAGCCGCTATACTAAACATTATGATTATTTTCGCTAGTTATTATCAAAGGCTTGCTGCAGCTGTAGGCGTCGCCGGCGTTGCCCAATACCTGCCCTTCACTATAACGTTACCTAATTTGAGCATTGTTTCGTGGAGCTTGTCTGTATTCCTTGTAGGACTGGTTTTCGTCAATGCATTCTTGATATCATATGTTAGAGGAGGGTTATTTGAAACCTCGTTTTTCCATGTAGCATTGCTTACGATAATTACCGTTATAGGTGCTAAAGCCATGGAGATAGTGTCCAAACTATTCGTAATACCGGCTCTTGTTCCACCCATATAGAAGCCTTTGGAATAATGTTATCTCAATCATTCCACATAATTATGGTATGAGGGTGGGCCTTGAGAATAACAGTTATAGTAGCGATAGTCATTATAACTGTAATGGCTGCTGCCGGGCTATTATTGTCAACAACGAGTATTGCTCAAGAGGAGGAAGTTAAATGGAGTAGAATAGTAACTGTGGAAATAAATGGAGACATTTATACCTTCGGCCTAAATATATCAAGCAATTATTATGTCAAAGAGCTTAATAAGATGACAGTTAGAATAGAGCTAAGGCTTATCTACTCGACGACCTCCGAGCCCGTCTTTGTGATCGCTGGGCTTAAATTAGATAAGCTAGAGCTAGCCTCTACGGTTTTAGGTACAGTCTCTAAGGAAATGCCTTCGGCCTCCAGTTACCTGGAAGCACAGCTCCCTTCGCACATAGCAGAGAAGATAGAAGGTAGTAGTCAAGCAGTTTTCGCCTCCCTTGAAATAACCTTCATAAGAGGAGCTAATATTACTAAAACGGATATTAGAATACCCATGGTGGTTTCCAAGGCATCCCCCCTTCTAACCATCAATGCCTTGTTTGACGATGGCTACCCCTACACCATAACATTCCTTGGAGAAACCGCTATTAGAAGAATCATAGTTAGCATAACTAATTATGGGCCTCTTAACGCTAGAGATGTCAGATTACAAGTGTTTCTCGACGGAAAGCTTGTAGCATTAAAGTCTGTCGCAAATAACCTTAAAGCGGGAGAGCATGTAAGAGAGGAAGTACTTATACCAGTACCTCCAGTCAAGGGTATACATACAATCATAGTAGAAGTTTATGCTGTTGTAGGGACTAGCTCCTACAAGGCGTATACTAGTTTAACTATGTTTACAGCTGAGAGGCCAAGTATTTACCTAATACCAGTAAATAAAACGGTTTTTATCGAAGGAGAAGAGGCTTGTTTTAGAGCAATAGTAATTAATGCACCAGTTAAAATAGCTAATGTCACATTAGGCTTAGAGTATTCTGTTGCTAGAGGAGAAAGACCTAGAGGAAACTGGAGCCTTGTATTAACAACACCCGTTGGTACAGAGAGTTCTAAGAAGGTTTTATGCTGGACTCCACCCTCTCTACAGCTTTCAGCTAAAACAAGTCTCTTCGTAAGAGCTGTATTGCTAGTAAATTATTTGGGGAGAACAAGCGTCATAACCAGCAACCCTATAGGAATAACGGTAATACCCCTAGACTTAGCAGTGTTGAGACAAGGTCTCATCCTAGAGGTTGTGCCATCTGAAACCTATGTTGGAGGAAAAGTCCATGTTTCTTTATTACTTAGCCCTGGGTTGCCAGGTTGCTATAAAACATACCTTGAAAAATACGATCCCACTACAAGGTCTTGGGTCCTAGTGACGCCAATAATGCTTTGCAATAGCAAGGGTGTAAGTGATCTACCATCTGATATTATAGGGTTAGGAAGGGTATGGCTTCGAGCGAGACTAGAGATAGGGAGAATGACTATAATCAGCAACCTTGTCTCTTTAACCATACATGAGAAGCCCTTACTCGAGGTAAAAGTACCTAAGCTTTTAAAGCCTGGTGAGAGCTTTAATGTAAGCGCCATATTATTCCCTAAACCACCGACACAATTCATGGTTTCATTTAAACCCTCGTGGCTAAGCGTGCCGATAAATACTACAAGTGTTAATGGCGAAGCAAGAATACTCCTAAATGCTCCTCCACAGCCTGGAAAATACTATATAAAAGTCACGGCTATCGTCAATGACATTATCTTAGAAAAAATCAGGAACGTAGAGGTAGCCAATATTACACTCACTATGAAGGTTAGCCCTAGCCGCGTAGAAGCTGGCGGAGAGGTAAGCATTGATGTTATTGCTAGTATCCCCGTGAACGATACACTAGTAGTTAGCTTGTTTAAGGGAGGAGAGGTTATAGCAGCTAGGACTACGAGGTTTATTAATGGCCATGGTTTGCTAAAAATCAAGGCGCCTAAAGAGCTGGGAACCTACATTGTTACAGCAGAGCTTAAGGAGCTAGAGATATCCGCTTCAGATAAACTTGAAGTTATAAAAATTAAGAGGAGAGCTGTCCTCAGCCTCTCAAATACAACCGTCAAGCCTAGGGAGAGAATTACTGCAAGGATAAGTTTTGAGCCTCCAATAGAGATACCTGTAACAATTAACATAATGGTAGAGTATCCTAACGGTATCTGGCATACCGTCGCCACAAGTCTTGGAGCAGGCAAGGAAGCCACAATAACATTCAGCGCCCCAAAGGAGCCAGGATCTTATATTGTACAGGCAACTATACCTCAATATAATCTTACGAGCAACAAGGTCGCATTAACCGTGGTAAAATCCTCGAAGCAGGCGATCCCTCTAGAAACCTTCATAATAATTGTGGGAGGTATTGTCATGGTAATGGCCGGTGTAAGTTTAAGGGCCTTAAGACGTAGGCGCTAAGTTGGTCTCATTCTCTTGTATTCTTCTCTAATGTATTTCTCTCTAAGACGTGCTAGAAGCTTTTCCCCCCTTTCACTAAGTAGTATTAGCCCCCCCTCAATTCTTATAAAACCCTCCTTCTCTAGTTCTCTGAGCATAGATATTATTGTGTCCCTATCAGCATTACTTATGGATGTGAGCAAATCCTCTATGGGAATACTCTGTATCTTGCTTAAACGTTCAACTATTCTCTCCTTGACTATATCGGAGCCCCTGCCTCTATGGCTTCTATATAGCTCTCCTTCTACGTTCATGGTTTCTGTAGCCGCCCATCCCCTATCACCTATAGGGGCTGTTAGTGGAGAAAACTGTGAGGAAGAACCATGCTCTCTTCGTCTACCCGCCATAAAACCGACTAGTAGTATTAAGACTATAAGAGCTAGTGCTGTGATGGAAAGCACAGCTAAGATATTGATAGCTGTAGCGCTAGATAAACCCACTATCCCTTTCCCTTTAAACGTAAAGACCAGCCAGGGTTAAATTGCTGTGGTGCGGGGGGTGGGATTTGAACCCACGCCGGCCTACGCCATCGGGTCTTAAGCCCGACCCCTTGACCAGGCTCGGGCACCCCCGCACCCAGGCTATGCTAATAATATTAGATGGGGTTCTTTAGCCTTAATCCGGTTAATATTTAGGAAACAGGTTAGGCGTTTTTATGGCTTCTTTATTAAACTATTTCCTTATGGTGTGAGCCTATGCCTCGGCGTGTTGCACTAGTTACAGGTGGAGGTAGAGGTATTGGCCGTGCTATCTCTGTTAGGCTTGCTAGGGAAGGCTATAAGGTTGCTATAAACTTTCGTAAACGTGTAGAGGAGGCCAAGGAGACAAGGAGAATGATCCTAGAGGAGGGAGGTGAGGCCGAAGTCTTCCAGGCTGATGTCTCTAGGGAAAGTGATGTGGAGAGAATGTTCTCCGAGGTAGAGGAGACCCTCGGCAGGGTGCTAGTGCTCGTCAATAATGCTGGTTGGGGGCTTCTTACACCAGTATCGCAAATGAGTACAGAGCTGTGGGATAGACATATCGCTGTAAACCTGCGCTCGGTTTTCCTGTGTACAAGGCGTGCACTTCCAGGGATGCTAGAGGAGGGTTGGGGTAGGATAGTTAACATTACTTCTGTGGCTGGGCTTACGGGTCTTGCTGGGCTAGCAGCTTATAGTGCCGCTAAGGCTGGGGTTATCGGATTCACGAAGGCACTAGCTAATGAGCTTAAATCATCAGGTGTAACCGTAAATGCTCTTGCCGCAGGCTTTGTCAGGACAAGAATGGGGGTGAGCTTCTTTGAGGCTCTAGGCATGAATCCTGATGAATGGGCTCGGCGTTGGACGCTTACTGGCAGGCTAATAGAGCCCGAAGAGGTTGCCGAGCTAGTAGCCTACTTGGTGAGCGACAAAGCCTCGAATATCACTGGCCAGGTCTTCGTAATAGACTCTGGGCTCTCGATAGCCATAGGATCTCCGCCGATTTAGGTGTAGAAAAAGCTAGAGGCGCCCTGAACCCCTAAAATTTCATCCAGCTAGCTTGCTTAAGGATTATTCCCTGGAGTAGTAGGGCTAGCTGTTTTTTCAAGGATCCTTTATAGCTGGAGGTTTTTTGACTTTGTGGGCGAAGAGAAGTTGTTCTAGTGGTAACCTGGAGCACTTAAGGCTTAATATTAGGAACTTCGAACTTCCTAATCTATTTGATCGAGCCCACCAAGTTCTATCTTCTATCTAGTAATATTTGGCGTCTTTATATTAGTTGTTAGTACTTTCCTTTACCATACCAGTACTCAAAGGAGGCTAATTATTGAGGCTGGTCTAGTTGCGTCCATGATGCTTGTAGCTGTATATCTGACGAGAATTGCCAATAAGGGTACGCTATCATTTATTCACAGCGTCTGGGAGCGACCTAGCTTCATATTCCTTTATATTATATGTAATTTAAAGGAGGTTGTTCGTGTGGGTATCGATGCTGAGGATGAGCCCCCACTTTTACTACTTAGGAATATTAGGTTCGTTAGGCTCAGGGTTCTGGTAGCTAGGACGAGGGAGCTTATAAGAGCCTTCAGCTTCGTATTCCGTGATATAAACTTCACCAGGATCCTACTCCTCTTGTTGCTTATCATTATCGCTACTAGTGCTGCCACGCACTATGCTGCTAAAGCTGGTCATCTAATATCCAGCTATTGGAGTGCTCCGTGGTTTACAAAAGCAACGATAACCGGCATGGGGCATGGCGATATAGCGCTAGTATCAGAGCTAGACAAGACAATGACTCTGATGATCACAGTTATAAGTATGGATTCATGGACTTCTATAATAGCTAGCCTAGGGACGGTGTTTAACGAGATAGCACAGAGGCATGCTATAGGCAAGGAGCTTAAGAGGTTTGAGAGGAGAATTAAGGTGATGAAGAAGGGGATGCCAGCATCCGAGAAAGAGATGAAGAAGCAGGCTAGCCGAGCATTAGCCGAGGCTAGACACGAGAGGAGAATACAAGCTAGTAACGATAAGTATTCTTCATCAAGCATGGAAGCCACGAGGCTGGTTATTATCAAAGGGTTTGTCAAGTTCATTACTAGACTTAAAAAGGAGGTACTATGAGGGCCGAGGCATACGGCCATGACAGCTTACAGGGTATTAATGTCGAACATGGATGCTATAAATCCACATGTATTTCAAGAGTACGGATTAGGCTTCTTAGGAGTGTTAGTGCTGGTTACATGGAGTATAGCTAATATAGAGTTCACCTTGAGCTTAAGACTACTATCTAGTAGTAGAAATAACGCTAAACCTCTTCCGACTATTACGTCTAAGCCCATCTCGATAATAATCTTAGCCGACAATAATAGTAAGAGATTACAAAAGCTCCTAGAAGCTACAAGAAGAGTAGGCTATCCCCTAAACAAGGTAATTGTTATAGATTACGGAGATAGCGACGAAGGGTTCAGCGTGGCTAAGAGGTACTCACTTATAGATGAGAGGATTCATGCCCTTAAGTTCGAAAGAAACAGCCCTAGTCGTTTCCGGGAAGAGTTGGAGCTTGAGAGGATAGGTGCAGCTATTGCCGCGGGAAGCGATTTAATACTAGTATTCCTAAGGAGCAATATAGTTATTGCTGAGCCTAAGACACTGCTAAGGCTGGTAATGACTTATACAAACAAGAGTACAGTAGTTTTATATATGCCTCGCCTCATATGCCTTACGGCTGGCTGCAAGATCCTTAATGGAGCGCTTGGCATCCTACTATATGCTTTAATAGGTATAAGAAGAGTCTATAGCCTACTTCAGAAGTCCATACCACGGTACTGCTGCTGGTCAGTACATTCTACGACTTATTGGAAACTATTTGAGTTCAAGGAAGGAAGCTATATGCAAGATCGTTACAAGAATAGAGGCAAATGGGGTCAGGATAGTGCTCGCCTGGTGCTCGTTGATGGAGGGAATGCTATTTG
>JBEVCE010000018.1:0-3890 GCA_040514295.1 Pyrodictiaceae archaeon
TGGATGGCCTTGCCCCGTCCCCGTGCTTAGCCTGCAGGTACGCCGCGCCAGCCATCGATAGGGCCGCCGAGAACCCCACCACAAGCCCAGCTACACCAGCCATTATGGTATTACTGGTTGCTCCCAGGAAGCCCGCGTGCACCCCAGTTATCTCAACTATGGCGTCTGCTAGGCCTAGGGCTATGTAGCCCATGTACTTGACCCTCATATCCTCTACTCGGCTTATTAGCTCATGCTCGTGACGCTCCTCGTCTCTTATAATCTTCTCTAGGACTGCCCTCTCCCCGCCGCTTACGTGGGGGAGGAGAGACCTATAGGAGCGTATAGCGTCCTCCTCTCCTCTCTCGAGTAGCTGGAGCACGAAAACCGGGCCGAGGAGCCTATAGAGTAGTCTGAGGCCGAGGAGCTTCCAGCGATAAGGCCTACAGTCCTCGCCGAGAATCCTAGACCAGAACTCCATGTGGCCCCTCTCCTGCTCAACTAGCTCCAATAAAACCTGCCTAGTATCAGCATCGCTCACTCTCTCGGCGAGTAAGCGGTAGGCTTCATGGGCCGTGGCTTCTTCTCGGCAGAAGCGCCTAACGAGCCTCATCTCCTCGTTACTGATCATTCCCCTCCCCCACACATTATTCGAAAAAGTTCCAATGAAAAATTGTTTTATCAGCATGTATAGGATCCTGTACAGGATAGCCTAGCCGGGGAAAGACATTCTACATACAGCACTAAATAATCCCGTAGCGGGAGAGGTGCGTATGGAGCCATGCGTATCCCCCTATGGCTCGAGATGAATGGTAGGAGGGTACTAGTCGTCGGCGGGGGTAGCGTCGGTACACGTAGGGCCCTCATGTTCAGGAGGGCGGGTGCCGAGGTACGTGTAGTGGCTAAGTGGTTTAGCGGGAAGCTAGCCGAGGAAGCCGAGAGAGACGAGGGGATAAGACTAGTCGAGGCAGACGCTGGCAACATGGAGGCGCTAGAGCCTCACATAGAGTGGGCCGACATAGTCGTAATCGCGACGGACAACGAGGAGGTCAACAGGAAGGCCTGGAGCCTAGCCAAGAAGCACCGGAAATGGGTCAACGACGCCACCAACGCTGAGCGCACAGAGGTAGTAGTCCCATACGCTGGCGAGGTATTCGATGGGGGGCTACGAGTCGCGGTAACAAGCGAGGGCAAAACCGGGGTAGCAGCGAGGAACGCGCTGAAGAGGATAATCAAGTGCCTGGAGGAGGATAACGCGCTAAAAACACTCTACGAGGCAATGAAGAGGCTAAAACCAGTCCTCAAGAAACACGTAGCCACAGCAAAACAGAGAATACCAATATACTACGAGGTAGAGGAGCAGATACACCCCCTCATAGAGCAGGGCAAACCCCTAGACCAAGTACTCGAGGCGATAGCAGCCTACCTTGAGAAGAGGCTAGCCCAGCTAGGCGCGAAGACAAGCAGGGAACAACTACTCCAAGAACTAAGACAAAGCCAATGAAAAACACCATACAAAAATACGTGACGTAAAGGAATAGTCGCCCACTAGTAGATACCCTACTTTACGGGATCCCAGCCCTTCCTACAATCCCCCTTGATTCTCCTCCTGCACTCCGATAAGAACTTCTTCACAGCTTGTTAATTTTCAGGGCAGCTACAATTCCTCTCACATCCTTGTATGCCTTTTAGCGTATTCTGCTTGGGAGAGCCCAAAATATATAGCAATACAATTCTCGCTATTTTCCATCGCGATAAGCATTGTTTTCCGAGATCTACTATTTGCGGTGAGATTTATTTAGAGGCAATCATACCTAGTATGCTGTTCCATAAAGCTATATCCCAGCACTATGTAGTAGTTTCATGCAGGGCAGTATGCTACTAATTGTGCCTGCTAGCGGGGATGAAGCCTACAAGCATTTTAAACGAACTATCGAGAAAGCATGGACCATTGACGAGTTATTGAAGCTAAGTATTAACCTACCTGAAGATGTCATTAGGAGATTAGAAAGTGTTGGGAAGTTTCGCATCTGGGGAAGTCTTCCAACAGTTAAACCGTTTACTACTAATGCGTGGAAATCTATTGATCAGGGATGGGTTGTTGCCTTTTACCGTAAAGGCCACATTGTTTGCTATGGAGTAATATTTGCTAAAGTACATAGTAAAGAACTAGCTGAGAAACTGTGGGGTAGAAATTCACAAGGCCAGACATGGGAGTACATATATTTCATAAAGGATTTACGCTGCTGTGAACCCGGCATACCATGGAACATCGTCCGAAAAGAACTAGAATATAATGAAGGCTTCGTGCCACGAGGTCATCACATCGTAAAAGAGGATAAATTAAGAAGCATTAGGGAAAAGTATGGTGATATTTTAAGCTTCTTCAATCACCTTGCAAGCGCTTTCGACAAATGCGAGAATTCTAGTAAAGATAAAGAAAAAGCTGAAGCTTTGAGCAGAAATAATCACTTTTACTACACTCATTCATTAAGAATGTTTAAACCGGATGAGTTTTTAGAGATGCTTGGAAGAATTTCATTCAAGCTTGCTAAGAAGACCATTGATGAACTATCATTGGAGAAAATTGAAAGCCTTATTGTTGAAGCTCTTAAGGAATCTAATCTCGAAGAACATACAAGGAATACCGATATTACACAATTACTCCTAATCCTTAATGACCTAGGAATACTCGAGGTTAATACATCGCAAAATGAGCAACAAATGGGTGCTTCCATAACTGTACTTCCACTAGCTTTCCGAGCCGCCAATGCTATTAATGCTTGTCAAAAGCTATGCAACGGAAAAGGTAATGATTGTTTCCGTATAGGCGGTGCTCTTAGCGTGATTAGTGTTGCAACTGGTATAGCTCCGGCTAGGAGTCAGCCGCTTAGTAGACTACTTAAAGATATTATTGGGAGGGCTAAGGCCGAAGAAGGAGAGGAAAAGCTTGCTACCGAACTTAGTGCCAAGGATATCGAGGATTTAAGGAGCGTGATAAACTATTTGAAGTCTCTCATGAAGTCCGCCTCTGAACTACTTTATCGGGATGATAGCAGGGAGTGCATACCCCGGCTCTACGTGCCCTTAGGCATAGCTCGCCTAGTAGAGGATGGTGAATAACTTGGATTCAAGGATCAAAGTTGCAGCAGAACTCCTGCTTTACTCGGGTAAATCAGTACTACTAGCTGGTGCTCCAGGTACTGGCAAGACTAAGCTCGGCTTTGAACTAGCTCGAGAATTCACCGGCATTGATCCATTAAGCATCGTTGGCCGGGGGGATCTTGCTTCACGAGACCTCTTATATAGCTACGAGCCTCATGCTACAGGTTTTCGCTTAGTACTTGGAGAGCTTTCTCTCTCTATTCTAGCCTCATGGATTAGGCTTTTGAAGGGTCTGACGCCTAGATGGCTTCTTCTGGACGAGCTTAACCGCATGAATGCCGAGATTGTGCTAGGAAGCTTGTTTACAGCTCTCGATATCGCTCATCGAGACCGCATAGCCGTTGTTCCTTCGTGGCTTGTAAAACATGTATTAGGCGATAACGAGTTGTTGGCGGAGGTTGCTAGGGCTGCGGATGTTGACAAAGATGCTGCGAAAAAGTTGCTTAGGGAAGTAATTGAGGCCTCTAGCCAGCAGGGCCTTAGTGGCCTCCCACTACCATACTCGTGGAGAGCCATAGCAACAATAAATCTTCTTGATCGCTCGCATCTATTTGGACTTGGATTTGCACTTCTTCGTCGCTTTCCAATAGTTTTATTCCCTGAGCTTGGAGGAGACTTTCAGCCTAGGATAGAGCCGCAAGCTGTGGAAGATAAGCATGAAATGTATAAGAATAATAAGATATATAAGCGTGTATATAATTTATTTGATGGGGCTGACAGCGTTTGTGTAAAGGCCTTGAAAGAGC
>JBEVCE010000019.1:0-2864 GCA_040514295.1 Pyrodictiaceae archaeon
CTATAAGGCCCTGTTATGTTGTATACCTCTCCTTGGGATATAAAGGCTTCCCGATTAACAGCAACGGCTGTAAGCGGCAGCGACCTCGCATCCCTCACAGTCATGCATAAGTGCACTGCCTCCGCCGCAATCATTGCATCATGAGGGCCCGTCGCCCGGATAACCTCGCCAGCTATCTGCTTAGCGTTCTCTGAAGCCCTTATGTACGTATACTGTTGTGGCCTCCCGCGATGACACGTATTGCAGCGGGACGAGGCCACCACCACATTAAGGTTAGGGGTCTACAGGCTAAGCCTTGGACTTGGTTTTGTAGACGGCTCCCTGTTGAAAGCGATTTTGTTGGGCATTAGGGCTAACTGGCCTAAAAATTAAATGCTTTCCACCCAGATGCACAAGGCATGGCGTCCCCCGTCAACTAGCCCTATGAAGCCCCTGCCTTCGCTCAAGAGGAGCCTAGTGGAGGGATGAGGGAGCCTAACCGGTGAAGCTGGGCTCCCTTTGAGCGAGGGTAGGGGCGGAGATAGGGGTGATGAGGGCGAGCCACCAAAAGTAATTAAAACTATTCAGAGGTGGCGATGAAGCCCGAACCCTCACCTGCTATACGTGCCCATTAGGACTGCGTAGCCTAGTATCCTCCGCCTGATCTCCTCTAGTAGCTGCCTGGCCCTAAGCCTCTCTCTACCTATTGGGCTGCTGAGGGCATGGAGGGCGAAGTAGTAGCGGTGCCTTCCATGGCCTGGTGGCGGGCATGGGCCTCCATAGCCTATTCTACCGAAATCGTTGGGGCCTTGGAGGCCTAGCCCCTCTAGCCTGGGCTTCGGCGGAACTGCCTCTGGTAGCTCGTTCCTCTCGCCCGGTATGTCGTAGATGACCCAGTGTATGAATGTGCCTATGGGGGCGTCGGGGTCGTACATTATCAGCGCGTAAGCCTTCGTGGCCTCAGGTGCCCCGCTCCAACGTAGCGGAGGAGAGACATCAGCGCCATCACACGTATACTTTTCTGGTATCCTAGCCCCATCCTGGAAGGCAGGGGACTCTAGCTTGAACGACACTCCACTCCTAACGAGATACTCCATGGATCTAGCCAAGGCCTCAGACACCATAATTATTTCTGTAGGGGCCCACACTATTCACTTCTACCCTCCACATGGCTGGGAGGGAGGCTTGCCTGAGAACCTGGAACAACACATGCAAGAGCATGGCTTGATACAAGTGCTTCTTGAGGGAATCGTCTAGGCGGGCCTCTAGGCTCATACAAAGCATTTAGTGATCCTTGCCATAGACTTCCTCTATAAATGCACCTATAGTACCTATAGTATCACGGGGCTGATCCCATCACTTGGTACCTGGGCTTTTTGAGATATTTGTCTACCATGCATGGAGGCTGCTCGGAGCCTGGCTGCTTCTCAAAGAATGCCAGGCCTATGTCATGGTAGTTATCCCTCTTCCTTAGGGGGCTGGAGGGCGTAGCGTGTGCTATGTTGTGTCCCCTCATCTAGCGGGCTCCTGGTCGAGGGAGGCTATGCATAACCTAACTCCCACCATAGATAACTCCCCTAAAGTTGGTAGGGCTAGAGCGTACATAATATGAATAATATGAATAAGTTTAAATATTTTATAACATCTGTACAACTGTTCGGGAGCCTATTATGCCTGGATACCTTGAAGGCCTACTGTCTAGGCTTGAAAAGCTTAAACAGCGTAGAAGGGCCATCGTACTAGCACATAATTATATGTTTCCCGAGGTGCAGGATGCAGCAGACTATGTAGGGGATAGCCTGGAGCTGGCGATGAAGGCTCTTGAGGCGGATGCTGACGTCATAGTACTAGCTGGCGTCCGCTTCATGGCCGAGGTCGCTAAGCTGCTCAACCCCGACCGTATAGTGCTTCACCCGGATCCGCGGACCGGCTGTCCTCTAGCAGACTATGCTGCTCCAAGCGTCCTCCGAGATGCTAGGAGGGAGTATCCGGGGGCACCGCTAGTCCTGTACGTGAACTCCTATGCTGAGGCTAAGGCCGAGGCGGACTACGTGGTTACTAGTGCCTCTGCACTGGAGGCTGTCAGGAGGCTTGACAGCGACAGAGTCCTCTTCTCCCCAGACAAGAACTTAGCCGAGTGGGTGCAGGAGAATAATCCCGGCAAGAAGGTGGTTCCAGTACCCTCCCATGGGCACTGCCCGGTACACGAGCACCTGGTTAGCGAGTACTATGCTCGTAAGGCTAGGGAGGAGCATCCTGGGGCCAAACTGCTAGTACACCCCGAGACACCTAGGGGTGCGCGTAGGCTAGCAGACTATATCGGTAGTACTAGCCAGATACTACGCTACATAGGCAGGGACAACCCTAAGGGCAGCTACATAATTGGGACCGAGGAGGGGCTAGCCTATAGGGCTAGAGGTTATACCCCGAGGCTAGGATCTACCCTATAGCCTATAGGACGGTCTGCATAGACATGAAGAAGATCACCCTAGACAAGATCGTCGAGAGCCTTGAGAAGCTTCAGCGTCGAGATACCAGCAGGAATAGCTAGGAAGGCTAGGGAGGCTGTCGAGAGGGGGCTCGAGCTAGTGGGTTAAAAAGTCATGGTAGGAGGGGCTTACTGGTCTCTACGCCTAGGCTACTAGGAGGCTTTATGGTTCTCAGCACCATCTTCTTCACGCCAATGGTCCTTAGTGCTCTGATAGCGTCTAAGCATGCAATAGCGTCTGTCGGAGCATATATCATTGCACTATTCTTCTTAATAGCCTAGTAGCCTAGGCGTAAAGACCAGCAAGCCCCTCCTACCATGGCTTTTTACCCACTAGCTCGAGCCCCCTCTCAACAGCCTCCCTAGCCCTCCTAGCTATTCCTGCTGGTATCTCGAC
>JBEVCE010000020.1:0-3023 GCA_040514295.1 Pyrodictiaceae archaeon
CGCCCTCCCTAAGCGAGTAGACGAAGGAGGCCAGTGGAGCTAGGGCTATTAGTATCAGTATAAGCGCCGCTATGGGTATGAGCTTGAATACCAGCAAGTAGCAGCCACCACCTGCTTTTGGGAAGTTAGGCTCGGCCCCCGCCCCCGGCGCTCTTGAGTAAGTCCACGCCTCTCGAGAGCAGCGTGGAACCGGCTGCGAGGGCTAGCCCGAGGAAGGCCACCCGCACCAGCAAATCTATTAGTACCGAGGCGCTAGAGGTTAAGGCCTCCACTATAGAGTTCCCGCCAGACTCTACTTCCACGGTATAATTGTTAAAGGAGTATACGGCGTAGTAGGCTACAATCAACAATAGAGCCACACCGAGCCCTATCAAAGCGAAGGCTACAGCCTGCATGCTACTACGGGATGACAATCACCCAACACCCCCAACGACACGGATAACTAGACAGCCCACCACGTTATTTATTTATACAACCCACGAATACATAATTTAATTTATTTATAATATATTTCTATTTAATGTAATTTGAACCATTGCTTCTTACACGCTTCTAGGTCGTGATCAACGATACCATAACCTGGTCGTAGGATGCAATACTACCCCATGTGGGGGAGGCCATCATAAACGATAAGCTGGGTGAGGAGCTTGGAAGAGTTATTATCGGTTTAGGTAGCGGTAAGTGGAGGTTAATCGACGACAAACCAGACATCATTAGGTACTCTGAGAAACCCTAATACCTTTACTCTCTACTCCCATTAAGGATATACTAGAGCTTAAAAACAGGGTTTAAACACTTATTGATCACAGGACTCCTCGAGTTAACTAGTAGAGCTGGACCCAAGAGTAGCATAGGTGAGTTGAGAGAATCATAGGTGGAAAAGTCGAGGCAAGAGATGTTAGAGCAGTTATCTATGCTCGTGTAAGTTCAACCGAGCAGAGAAATGATTTAGAAAGACAAATCCGGCACTCAACTCGATAATGCTCTGCTAAAGGTTATAGAGTTGTAGACATTCTTAGCGACGTTGCTAGTGGGCTGAAGACTAATCGGGGAAGTTTATTGAAGCTCTTCAACTACGTATATAGAATACATAGCCCTTCAGCTATATCATTAACTCCTTCTCCAAGGCTTTTAACAGTCTTTTAAACCACCTTACATCGACCACGGTTAGTCCTTATGGTGGCTGATACTCTTTTAACTTCTCACTAGCTAACTCGCCGCCAACACCCCAGTTCTCCTTCGAAACTTCATGAATAATAACTTCAACAGCTTCAGCAGGCACACTCATATCAACGAAGAGCCTAGTTATACCTTCTACCAACTTTTTCTTAGCCTCCCTAGAAAATCCCTTCCAAACATAAACATGAACTACAGGCATAAAACTCCCCTTGGTAATATAGTTCCATAACCACTTATTAATGTTTCAAAGCAATAACCACTTTAACAATACCACATCACCGTTTATTTCTACCGCCCATTGAAAACTTAATACACATCAACCATAGTTCTCCGTTAAAATTGTAGAGTTAAAAAGTAGGTTACCTAGGTAACTTCTCATGCCTTTCAGTCTAAGGCCTAAGGAGAAAAGAAGTTAGCTAGATGGAGAAGAAGAGTTAAACAAGCACATGAGCTAACTAAGATGTATAGATGATGGTATTTCGGGTTCTTCAGCTACTTAGGATACTTGATGTCGCTCTGGTTCTATAATTACTATTACCTTTACTTTTCTTCCGTGAAACTGCTTAAGTTTTTTTCTTGGAAATCCGGAACCCTCTGCAATATTAGGAAAACTAAATAGCCTATCTTCGACATTTATCATACTTCCAACAGTAAGTGCAACAATAAGAGAACCTTTTACACGTTATCCTACGTGTACGAAATAAAGATTATGAAAGCAGAGCAAGGTCTAAGCTTCGAGAGGGACCCAGATGTACCAGAGGCTATATGGGTCCCAGTCGAGGGCCCTACTGGTATAAGCATCTATGTTAGTTTTTCAGTATATACTCCTTTATGTGAATAATAGTGGTCAGCGCCTCTATTTAGGGATAGTTAGTCTATGCACTAACGACAAGATTCATACCAGTGGGGACTCAGGGCTGATGTATAAACGAAAATAATATTTGATGGGAAAAACCTTTGATTTTTTTAACTAGCACGTCTCGCTAGGACTAGACCTGCCCCTATTATACTTACTGCTATGGCTACTACGCTTATAGCCAGCGCTGTCCTCGCATTCGAGGTAGCACTCTCTGCTTTAGCGACTGCTGTGTCTAGTTGTGATGCTAGTTCTGACTGGTTCTTCTCCAGGCTTCTGAGCATGGTGGTTACCTTGCTTAGAGCTTGCCCGGTTTCTTCGGCGCTACTTAGAGCAGTTAAGGCCTTGTCGAGAGCCGCAGAAGAATCTTCCTCAACGCTCTTCAGCCTCCTGTATAACTCTATTGTTTCGTTTATGTCTTTAAGAGCCCTCCTGATCTCGCTCCAGCCATACCAGTGTGTATAGTCTGGATTCACATGAAACATTCCCTGGAAAGCCCTCATCCTATATTCTAGGAATATAAGCCATGCCTCCCTATCAATACCGCTTGGCTCCTCATAGAAGTTTAGCAGGAATGGGTAGGGGTTCTCCTCCTCGCCAGGTCTGGGGGGTAGTATCCCTGCCTTCCTGGCTTCAGCGATAGCTTTAATGGCATCCGCAAGCTGTAGCGTGGACTCTCTTATGACTCTATCTGCTGATGCGATGTATTTAAGCGCAAAATCTCTTGAGTGACACCCGCTACACACGTCTAGTAGTGCTTTCCTAGCACTAATAAACTCGTCCGGAGATAACCTTACAACGCGGAGCTCTGCCACGGCTTGGAGTAACGGCGTTGGGTTGCCCTGTGGGTCAAGTATTCTGAGTGCTTTAAGAACCTCGGCTTTTGCAGCCTCCCACTCGGGGTCTTTTAGTATCTGGAGCCCTTCTGGCCTGCCTTCAAAAGCTACTAGTGCCACGAAGCCCCATGGAGTGAGAACAGTATGATTTC
>JBEVCE010000020.1:3058-3799 GCA_040514295.1 Pyrodictiaceae archaeon
TGGGTAGTCTTTCGGCTCAACGTATTTTAAGCTGATATTGAATGGGTACTTCTCCCTATTAGCAAAATATATGTTTCCATGCTTAGAGGTGCTCCACATCTCCCATTGTGGATGATCGAAACCCATATGGCACTTAGCACAAGCCTCAGGCTGCCTAGCCTCATAAGTACTAAAGGCATGCCGTGTATGACACTGATCACAAGTAGCTCCTATACCATAAGGTCTATCGAGTCCAAGTTCTAGTAGATCTTCAGCACTCTTAACACCTATCTTGTGACAACCACCGCACCCAAAAAGCACCTCTTCTCTAGGCATTTCTTTAACCATTGGCAACGCCATCATAGCCTTCCATGCCAGAGCGTGCTTGCCCGACAAGAACTGGTTTACCTGTGTGGGGTGGCAGGCTCTGCACACCTCATAACCCGGCAACTTGGCTTTCTCCCAGTCCTCTGCTGTTGTATGCTCGGTGCCGTGACAAGTAGTGCAGGGCACTCGATCCATGCCTCCAAGAATACCAGCTACATCAGGGTTCTGAATGCCTGGAGCACCCATAGCCCCCCTCAAGTACTGCTCAACAACACCAGGAGTTACTTCTAGGTGGCAGACAATACACTCGTAGTCTGGTCCCTGAGGAATATTTACCTCGTCAGTGCTCACAGGTATGCTTGTATAAATGCCTAACAGCATTATAGCAGCAACTACTCCTAATAATGTCGTGCCCCTCTTATTGCTAATATAATG
>JBEVCE010000021.1:0-3776 GCA_040514295.1 Pyrodictiaceae archaeon
ATGCCACGCTGCAGATGCTCTATTGGATCGGTAGAAGGCTTTCATACTTCTCTAGGGCTATAGGCTTCAGCTTCGGTGATAGATACGAATTATCGTCGGCTGGTCTACTGGCTTTCCTAGCACCAATAATTAGAGATGCTGTTCAGAGCACTACTGTTCTGGAGCGGTTAGAGCTAAACATCTATGAGGTTGAAATAGAGGGTGTCAAGCAAAGTGTAAGACTGCTGTACTCGGAGAGCCTTGGAAGAGTTGATCTACTACCATCAAACCTGGTGGCAGCTATGTTGACGAGGATTCGCGAGTTAAAGGACTTGGCCGCGGAGGTACCAGAGTTCTTCAATACGCTGGGCGAGTACCTAGTAAGCGGTGACGAAACGCTCTATGTAGAGTCTCTAAGGACCCTGGCTTCGGCCATGCATAGCCCACGGAAATCTAAGAAATCCGATGAGGTGAGGGAAGTTGCTAGATACATTCTCTCACATGCAGAGTAGCGGAGATGCATGTGCCTACAGAGTTGATGTCGAGTTCACGGTGAGGAGGCCCATACCCGTAGCTGTGTGGAGTGGTATGTACCTCTATAGAGAGCTGTTGACCATGCTCGAGCATTATGGTGTAAAGTTTCATCATAGAGGCGTTAAGCCCTTTACAATATCGCCTATTCTCGATGCTGACGGCGTAGAGTACATGGATACGGGTATCTTGGAGCCCGGGGAAGCATATAGGTTCAGATTCTCTACGGCCGATCTCCACCTCCTCGAGGCTTTTAGAAGAGCGATAGGAGGGGGCAATGACTACCTCGACGTTATCCGTGTAGGGATCCGTAAGGTAGACCTTGCAACTAACCAGGGCAAGACACCCCGTAGGAGCAAGTACCTAGCTACTGTAAGGTTGAGGTTCCTACCGACACTATTCAAGTTCCGCAGCTTCGAGGTACTTTACCCCTCCCCACACCGGTTCCTTCTATCAGTGCTCAGGGATTTCTACAGGATCACAGGAACCGACCTACGCGCACTACTTCAACGAGTCATGCTGGAAACAGAGCTTATACTAGATAAAACTAGAGTATTCAGGCTATGTATTGGCAGGGATGGGAGTGGTAGGGAGAGATGTCTAAGGGCGTTTCGAGGTGAAGCTGTATACGCCATCCTTATTAAGGGCGATTACTTACACTTTATCACTAAACTATTTGAGCTGGCAGGAGCACTGGGCGTTGGGAAGAATAGGTCTATAGGACTCGGGCACGTAGACATAATTGGTATGAAGGTTAAGGAGTTAAGCTAAGCCATCCAGCAAATCTTTCTATAAAAGCAATACCTGCATCTTGATCTCTTCACTGTTCTAGGCGGCAACTCCTGCTCGGCTACATATCTTTTAAACTCGTTGACGATGTTTAATAATGTTCTCCTCAAGCTCGGTGTTATCGTTACCTCCACGATATCGTTCCTCGATAAGACTATTATTAACGACTTCCTAATACTTTTATGAAATGTCTCCTCCGCTGCCATAGCGTAGGCTGTTAGTTGTATAAGGTGATGGAAGGCTTTTCTTCTTAGCTTCGCTCTCGAAGAGTCGAGTTTCGCCTCGACCACGTATAGTTCTTTATCGCTTACGACTACTGCGTCTACTCTCCCATAGATGCCTAGTCTTCTAGACCTCACTGGGTACTCTGTGAGGATTTCGCCCTTGATGCCGTGGCTTCTTAGTAGTTTGGCTAGCCATGTCTTGGTGTATCTGGGTGACTTCATGGACTCTGTTGGCGGCTCCCATATCGTGAAGTACTTGTAGTAGGCTATTCTCGGGCAATATGCATACTCCTTGACTAGGATTATTGGTATCTCTATCCTAGATGACTGTATAGCTGTGCTCATCGAGCTTCACCCTGTTAACGCCTAGGACTATGGCCTTCTCGAGGACGTCCCTCGGTATAGTCATTATTAGGATGCTGTCCCTGGACCCGTCTATGATCCTTTGGAGGGCTCTAGCAGCATCCTTTGCCAGTGGTGAGCCTCCACGGGCTATGTATACGCTTCTCTGGGCCATGGAGAAGCCCATGGACTTGAGCTTGTCGCATATAGTGGCTCTCTTCCTGTCGTCTGATATGTCGTAGGCTACTATGACGTATGGCATTATAGGTACACCCTGAACCCCTTGTACTTCACGCCCTCCCTGAAGGAGCGTGCTAAGTCCCATGCCTCACGCTTGATGTGGTCTCTTAGGGGTGCTATCCTGTTGCTCTTGCTGCATCTGTACTTAGTGTCTAGGTTGGATAGAATTACCTCCGCCACCATCTTCCTCGACTCGTAGTCTAGTCTGTCGCCGAGGGCTCTGAGATCCAGCCTCCTAGCGTTGATTACGAGGGGCTTATCTACTGCCACGGCTCTAAACATTTCCACGAAATCCAGTGTCAGTGATGGCCTACCGCTCTTAACCACGTGGAGGATCCCGAGGTACGGGTCTAGGCCTGCTAGTAGGAGGGCTTTCTCGCAAACGTTGTAGAGGATGCCGTAGCCATAGTTTAGCGCTAGGTTAAACAGATCCGTGGAGTCGGGGTCGCGGCCCCTAAACCCTAGGTCTCCCGGGAGTATAGAGGCTAGCGCCTGCCAGTACTTCCTGGCCGCGTGAGCCTCTATGGACATTATCTTCTCTCTATCGATCTCCCCGGGGCTCTTCATGCGGAGATCAGTCGCTATAGCCTCGACCTCGTACCCTACGTCCCTAAGCCATGGCTCCCTATAGTTCTTGGCCAGGTACTTCAGCAGCTGCGCCTGGTTAAAGATCTTAGAGTAGACTATCTCGCTGGCTATATACGTGCCGAACCCCTTAAGGATCCTCTCATACTGGGCTATCCTCGTAGCAACGGTCTTGTTTATATAGGGTGGGTATAGCCTTGCTACCGGGTAGCCAGTAGAGTCTAGGATAGCCAGGTCTACCCCATACCTAGCTAGGTAGCGGAGAGCCTTGGCAGAGATACTGATCCCGGAGGACGCCACTATTACGTGATCCACGTCGGGGGTTACGGCTATCCTCTCACCCTTCTTCGTGACGATATAGATGCCGCCCTTGCGGACACGTATCCTCGAACCAGGCTCCGCTACGAACACAATCCTCATCCCAGGCAAACCCCCCTATAGGGGCACGTGGATGGGCACTGAGGGGGCTTGCCAGGATCCTCCTCGTAGTCCAGTATTCTAGCCACCTCGTCCCGGGCCTCGAGGAAGCGTCTCCTCAGTGTATCGTCTATCCTCACCACCCTCCACACGAACCTCACATCACTATTCATGTACACGCCTATGGCTATACCCACGTCGACTGGGTGGCCAGTCCAAGCCTCTATAGCGAGAGCATACCCTGTTAGCGCGAGCTCCTTCCTCTCAAGACTATGGTTGCTAGATGCAAGCGTGGTATCCACGGGTATAAAGCCCACCATTAGATCGGGCCTAACAAAGTCGGAGAGCCCAATACTGCCACCCGGGATGCGCGGCTCCACGGAGACCGGTACTTGCTCCTCCTCGGAAATCATCGATAAAGTTAAGGCCTTCCTAAAGACCATTTCAAGCTGATTCCAATAAGCACCAAGATTCCTATAACCCCTCATCATGCGCCTGAAACGCCTTAACACGTCCTCGATACTGCTGCCCCTATGCCTAAAGGGTAGCAGGAATACCTCGTGAAGCGCCTTGCCGAGCTCGAATACGGGAGAATCCACATGTATGCGCAGAACCCTTCTAAGGTACACATCCCTCTTCGTAGGACATGGACTAGCTACATCAGATACC
>JBEVCE010000022.1:0-370 GCA_040514295.1 Pyrodictiaceae archaeon
GACTACAAGCGTTATTATGAAGAATAAGCCTTGTAGCACGGGGTAGTCACGATAGATTGCAGCCTCGTAAAGTAGTCTACCTATACCATCCCAGTTGAAGACGCTCTCCGTTAGCACAGCACCACTAACGACTGCCGCCATGTCGAGCCCTGCAAGAGTCACTATGGGGAGCATCGCATTCCTGGCTGCATGCTTCCAGACAACAATCTTCTCTGGAAGTCCCTTGGCCATGGCTGTCGTTATGTAGTCTTCTCTTATCACGCTGACCATGGTGTTCCTCATTACGAGGAAATCACCACCGAGCCTTATCAATGTTATAGCTGTTGCTGGGAGCACCATATGCCAGAGATAATCGCCCATATACTCGAAT
>JBEVCE010000022.1:380-3704 GCA_040514295.1 Pyrodictiaceae archaeon
AGCAGGTGTAATCGTACCGCCCAGTGGGAACCAGCGGTTATAGACAGCGAACAATAGTAGGAACATAAGGCCTAGCCAGAAGACAGGAATAGTGTAGAGCACAAGTGCTGTGATAAGCGATGAGACATCTATGGTCTTACCTCTTCTCCAGGCAGCCCATACTCCCAAAACCATTCCAATAGCCAGTGCCATCCCATGGCTTGCTGTTAGAAGAGCTAGCGTGTTGAGGAGCTTCCTGCTAAAGATTAGCTGTGCTACAGGCTCGTTGTAGACAAAGCTAATTCCAAGCTCTCCGTGGAGCAAGTTGTATACGTAGATCATGAACTGCTCGTGTATAGGCTTATCAAGCCCCCAGAGGTGACGTAGCCTCTCACGAAGCTCAGCACTAAAAGTGGACTCCTCTATTAGTATCGCAGTTGGATCGCCAGGCATTAGTCTAAATATGTAGAACATGAGGATCATGAACAGTATAAGAGAGACCACTAACTCTATACTCCTCCTAGCCACGTAGCCTCTTAGCCCCACACCTCCAACCCCCAGGGATACGCTCTAGAGGGATGCTCAGTGCTACTCCTCGGAGAAGGCCAGGGTTATAAGCTATGGGCGGGAAGTAGCTAGTTATTTTCATACTAGGAAATGACGAACAGCCGTATAAAAATAGATGGGTTCGTGAGTAGGCTTACCTCCTCCTCAGATACCAGGCTACAAGAGCTATAACTATGACGACGACCGCTAATACTGTTCCTCCAACAACATATGGCATTGACGATGGCGTTGGCGTTGTAGCTGCAGGAGTGGATGTAGTTGTGGTCTTAGCTGCACTGCTTACAGTGGTTGTTACTGTCATAGTCTGTGTAGTGATGGTTGTGGTGGTCTTGGTTGTTGTAGTAGTCTTAGTAGCTACGGGGGTCGCCATACTGCTGGTGGTTGCGGCCTTCTTCGGTATAGCCTCTAATATTCCATCACCGTCTATATCTTTGTATACGTATTTATTAGACTTGGCTAGCATCTCTTTAGCTTTCTCTATGTTAGGCTCGATACTACCTATCCATGGAAACTTCTTAGGAACATTGGGATCGCTTAAATCGCCAAAGTACGGTGAGATGTACCATGTGCATGGTTCTCCGAGCCCTTGTAGTGGACCCTCGACAACCTCCTTCTTTGGTATTAGGTAGGCTATGGCTCTTCTAAGCCACACATCATCTAGTGGTGGTCTTCTCAGATTAAAGCCCAGATAGTAGAAGGTTATGCCTCTCTCAAGGTTTATGTGTAGGTTAGGGTTCTGCTTAACTCTAGGCACAGTACTTGGCGGTATGTAGTAGACGTAGAAGTGTGCCTCGCCAGCCTCCATGGCTAGGAGAGCTGTATTAAAGTTCTTGATTATTCTGAATATTAGTTTATCCATTTTAGGCATGTCTCTCCTCCAGTACTTGTCGAACTTTACTAGCTCTATGTACTCGCCTGCAACCCTCTTAGACCACTTGTAGGGCCCACTACCTATTAGTGGTGGGCTTGTAGTATTCCATGGGATCTTCTCCCAGATATGTTTAGGCAGAATAGGCATGTCTGCTAGATCGTAGAGGAACCAAGCGTAGGGTTGCTTAAGATAGACCTCGACGGTATACTTGTCTACCGCCACGGCCTTCTCAACGTACCTGGCTATGTTAGCTAGGCTTGGCACATTGTTCTTGACTATATAGTTAAATGTAAACGCTACATCCTCTGCAGTTAAAGGCTTACCATCATGGAATGTAGCGTTATGGACTATATGAAACGTCCATACCTTGCCGTCAGGCGACCACTCGTACTTATAAGCTACCCAAGGCCTTGGCTTGTAGTTGTCGTCCAAGTATACAAGGGTATCGTATAGAGCATCCCAAACCATGTCCTCGTAAATGGTTTTCTCGAGCAGCACGTTTTCTGTTTTGAGGTCATCGGCTAGTATTACTATGAAAGTTCCTCCTTTTTGTCCCTCAAAGTAAGCCGTCCTCCATGTCATTGGACTAGCATAGCCCCAGTACTCCTTGTGGAGGCCCTTGAGATTCTTCACCCAGACCTGGGTTAGGTACCTAGTATATATCCCTACCCACGGCACTTGGTCGGCTAATATCTCCTGGATCCTCCATAGTATCTCTTTCTGCTTCTCCGGGTCGACAGTCTTATCTAGCTCCTTTGCAAGTTCATCTAGTGTAGTATTCCTTATACCCTCTACATTGTTTCCTCCAGGCCTATCCTCGCTGATCTTTACCATAGAGGAAATGTACATTGGCATATTTCTAGCGCTCCACCCGAGAATATACATGTCGAAATCATGTTCATCCTGTGTCTTGGCTATCTCGTAGTTTAGGTCTACAGGTCTCACTACGATCTTGATACCTACCTTCGCAGCATATTGTGCTAACAGCTGTGCAGCCCTAACCCTCACAGGATCATATTCTGGGACAAGGACCTCGAACTTGAGCTTATAGACCTTATGCTGAGCCATTGACGAGAGGGTTATACTGTGCAGCCCGGAAACTACTACTACGGCTATAACGGTGATGGCCAGTATCTTGGAGAGGGCTCGATCATTCATTAGCCCCATATCTATACCACCAACCTATGAGGGGCTTTGTTAACCATCTTATCTAGATCTCATTCCAGGGGTTAAAAAACAGACTATACAATGGCTCGTGAAAAACTAAGTAGGATAAGGTAATTAGCGCCTAGAGCCTGATGAGCCTCTAGGCTAAACGTCAAGGAAGACCACCTTGATTTCATAACCATCACTGCTAGCCGCTCCTCTTAGTGGAAGATGAAGATACCGAGATAATCTTATGGGATAATTGCGGTCAAGGCTATCTAGGGAATAGGCGAATCCAGCCATGTGTATGGAACCGAAGAGTAGTTGGCACAAAGCTCTACATGATATCTCGTGTGGTAAGGATAAGTACTAAGCACTAACTAGGCTCACGAGGTCTTTTACTGGAAGCTTTAAAGGCTAGTTGAGTAGTTTAGCTTCATCCTCTCTTAGGCTTCTAGAACTACCCCGTGGGATTAATGAAGACCTCGTCTCTGACTTACAATCCTATATATTGGAGAAAAAGTTGCCAAGAGCGATGAGGAGCATGGTGATCGTGTTCAACAAGGTCCGTGAGGTTAGGTAAACGCTGGCCTCACTCAGCTCCTGGCCTCTATTACGACTATGCTTTAATGGCTCTAATAATGCTAATAGGCTCTTAGGCGGAGCTGCTAAAGAGGCTCACTGAGGGCTGGCTATTTATTCCTCCTATGTGAGCCTACGCTTCTGGAGGTTAAAGTGCCCTTGTCCCTCTTGCTCAATAA
>JBEVCE010000023.1:0-3688 GCA_040514295.1 Pyrodictiaceae archaeon
GAGTATATAGGGGGAGCTGTAAATTGAATAGTGTAGATAAGTATTTCAACCCATATAATTATAGTAACACGGGTATGTAATTTAGCGGTGTATAATGTCTTGAATAGGTTCAGGCTAGACTTTAGGCGGTATAGCAGATTACGCTATGCAGGAATAATCGTGGTTATAACCGTTATCATAGCCTCGGCATCCATCGGTGCCATGCTCGACGCACTAAAACCCGTATTAGAGGCGTATTCCATGCCGTCATCAGCAACGATACATTCTATTAGTGTATTTAACAAAGTAGTATTCGAAATATCTGAAAAGATGCCTGTAGCGATCATGTTTAGGTCAACTACGTGCCCTGATTGCCAAGCGATGTATCCTTATTGGCGGGTTCTTGAGAGAACCTACAATAACTCTAGTAGTTTGAGATTCTATGATGTAGTGTTAGACCAGAATACTATGGAGATATTCGATAAGTATGACGTAACTGATCTTCCTACATTTGTAGTATTCTATAAAGGAGGCGAGATAGCAAGATATGTTGGCTTATTCAAATCAGACAACATAACCAATGCTATGCTTGAATGGGTTAAAAAATCCTTAAAGATGGAGAACTTGTCGGTAGCTAGCTCTAGCCTAGCCCAGTCTAGGGGCCAGTCTGACCATTACCCTCAAGAATTAGCTGCTACCGGCCTAACACTAGCTAGTATAAGCTCACTAGTATTGCTGGGCCTCCTTTCATCTCTCTCACCGTGCGTTCTACCCTTACTGCTAGCTGGTGTAGGAATCGCAGCTATGATAAAAGCTAGTAAATACTCTTGTGGATTATGTCTCGTACTTATAATTATGGGTGTTCTTAGTATAGGAGTTCTCTTTAGTCTTGCTGGTTCTTTGGTAATGGAGTTCAGTAGTCTGGTAGTATTGGTGAGTGGTGCTGCACTACTTAGTATAGGGTTCTCCTCTATACTTGGAGTCAGCATGGATGTTAGCCCAGCCTTTGTATCAAGGACTAGCCTACCAGTATTCTGCTTTCTTTATGGACTTCTTGTGGTGCAGTGTAACTTGCCTCTAGTAATAGCTGCTCTGCTTGTCATGATGTCTCCTTCAAGCCTTCTTGATGGCTTATTGAGGGCGATTAGTTTCGCTATTGGCGTAGCCGTACCAGTAGCCTTAGCTCTCTTCTCGAGAGAGAGGGTATCTCCAGTAATTTCCAGGGCTTTGGCTAGGCACATGCTTCTCTCAAGGATTGGTGGTATTGTATTATTAGCTATCGGACTCATATTCGTAATCTATAGTCTTTACCCATCCCTCATAATCATGCCCTAAACGGTGATCCCATGGCCCTCCATCCTATAGGCTACTTCTTCATAGCAGTAATATTGTCTTATTTAGCGACTATTCTACTCCTACCAGGTAATATTAGAAGAGGGCTTAAGCTGTTTAAGGCCTCCTCGATACTACTTGTAGTAGCTTGGCTGCTCTATGTCAGCCTCTTTGTGAGGCTAGATTATAGTCTTGCTGAAGTCTATTGGAATACAAGCCCTAGCTTACCGCTATGGATGCGAATAGGGTCTTCTTGGGCGAGTAGTGGTGGTAGCCTCCTCTTATTCGCATCTATCACAGCCCTATCATCTATCTATCTCTTGTGGAGAGCTAATGAGAGATACAAGAGGGTTACGCTAGCCTTATCCTCGGTAATCATAGCAACTTTAATAGTATCTTTTACTAGTAGGGCTTTTGACTATCTAGTGAATCCTCCTCCCGCAGGTGCAGGCTTAAACCCTTTGCTTAAAAGCCCCTGGCTATACCCTCACCCTCTTGCAACATTTGGTGGCTACTCGCTACTGCTTGTCGGCTCATTAGCGATAGGTATGGCGGGTGATAGGAATAAAGGGTCTATACTACTACGTCTAGGATGGTCTATGCTTACAATAGGCATCATGCTTGGTGCTTACTGGAGTTATGAGACTTTCGGTTGGGGTGGGTACTGGGCCTGGGATCCCGTTGAGACAAGCGAGTTAATGGTGTGGCTTGTAGCCTCAAGCCTCCTACACTTAGCTCCTTTATCCAGAAGCCTTGAGAGAAGCCTTCTTCCTCTCTTATCAAGCAGTATATTTCTTGCAATGTTTGTGACTAGGACAGGACTTAGCCCTCTCCATAGCTTTGCTGCTCCAAGTCTAGGCTCTGTACTACTACTAGCTGGGGCTCTTACAGGCCTCGCAGCCTTCATGGTTCTTGTCTCCTCGCGGTGGGCCTCTATTTACACAGAGCTACGCGATACACTTAAACAGAGAGGCACGTACCATGTAGGCCTATTTATAGCTGGCCTAAGCCTAGCGCTGTCAGCATTCTTTGTCTATGCGTCGCTTCTAGTTCCAGCCGTCCTTACGGCACTAGGCTTAGAGGTCTCAGTCCCCCAAATGGCTAGTGGAGCAGCCTACTACAATCCCCCTCTCTTTATACTGATGCTCGTATTTCTAGTGGCAGTGCCACTTGTATTCCTAGGTGAGCGTATAGGCTGGAGGGGTTATCTGTCTCTCTTATTCTCGGAGACGGCATTATCAATTCTACTTGTGATGGGGGTTCTTACAGGTAAACTATTCGTGGCTCCCTTAAGCCCCCTGCAAACTAATGTAATGATCGTAGTTGGCTTAGTCTCGTCACTCACGGCCTTAGCAGCTATCATAGTAAGTCTAGCCTTTAAGAAGGACTTAAGAGTACCGAGACTACTAATATTAAAGATCCTCCACATCGGTATGACTATAACCATAATAGGTATCCTCTTAAGCGCGACATTCTCGTTTAGTCAAACATATGCGGTGAGCTTAGTACTTAAACCAGGAGAGGAGGTGAAGCTGCCGGGGGGTGTGAGGATCCTCCTAGAGGATTACAACTTCTCCATAAGTAATAGCCTTGTCGACATTTACACAGGATATGCGGGTAAGTCGCCCATATACTTCATGGCCTGGTCCGCTATCAGCGCTCTAGAGAACGATCTGGGCATGCTTCTTCAAAGTATTAAGCAAGGGCAAGAGCTGGTAAATTCCAATACTACGCTTAGAACACTATTAGAGCTAGCCGAGAAACCAGTAAACTTGGGTAGCCTAGCCTTAGAGCTACCTAGAGTAGAGCTTATACAAGAGAATATAGTCACGAATAAGACCTTAGTATATAAGAACATAGCGCTAAGACTAGTTCTAGAAAATGCTAGTTTTTACACCATAGTTAGACCCCTTGAAACTAACCAGGGCCTTTCAGGAACAATCGAGGCTTATTTACATACAGCTAGGCTCCAGTTACAAGCTAATGGCACAAGCCTAGAAGGTATTGACATGAGACACAGCTATTGCGAACTAAGGCTTCTAGAGCCTAACATAGTGGGACTACCCAAGACTAGTATCAAGAAAATAGTTATAGACAAACTAGTTATGTTACCAGCCATGAATGTGAAAATATTAAACAATAGCCTCATTCTGGCTAACTCTACAATCTACGTGGAGGGTCGCTTCTTTATAGAAGGCGGTGGCAGTATTAGAACGCCTCTACGTGTGGGCCCTGAGATTGCGTTATACTATATGCATAGAAGAATGCATAATAGTATAATTGATGAAATAATGCATAGTAGCCTTGGAAGCCTACTTCTAGACGAAAATGCTATCAAATCTATATTGGAGCCCTCAGACTGCAAGGGATTAAGTAG
>JBEVCE010000024.1:0-42809 GCA_040514295.1 Pyrodictiaceae archaeon
ATTATATATACTTTTGATAAGGATCTTCTTAGTGCATTAAACCTATATTTTCCTGTGGCCATAAAGATTCCTACACCATTTAGGCTTACGAATAGTTTCACTACTTCACTAAGATATTTTAGGAGTTACAAGTAGATTAGCGCCTAGAAATACCACGATCCCTCCCTTAGCATAGTTCAACATATTTCTTAGGGTTCTACCCTTACCTAGTCTAAAGGACTTCCTTAGATTTTCCTCCCGTTGCTATGGTTGACTATTATTTCATTTCTATTCAGAAAATTATACTTTATTCGCTGGGCTTGAGTCCCAGGCTCCCACAGGGTTTTCTGGGCTTCGAGCTAGAGGTTCTAGGCATTAGGCCTGATTCTAGCAAGTGTGTAAAAATTTCCGGGCTAACTTCTTTAAAAAGATAGAAGGGGTTTATGTTGAAGACTGCCATTAGTGTTCATAGAGGGGTTCTATGCAACGTGGATGTAATACTTATTCAGGGACTGCAAGTCGACAATATTCGATAATGTAATAGGAGTGTTAGTGAATCAGATAGACTCGTTTGACTGCTACGCGGAGAGCCTTTTAAACGTTATGAAAGCTGCTGGGACTGCTAAGCCCTATACCTTATGAACCTTAATGGGCGGTATGCTGGCTCGGTGTTTTTGCATTAAGGTGTTCAGAGGCTTCTCCCGGGGCTCTGGATAAGCTTATGCTGTTTCCCTCCCACCAACGGTCATGGCTTTAACCCTTACATGGGGACCTCCATCAGACACGTATACTAGTTGCCCCTTGCCGCACCGTCCATAGAATATCTCTAGCTCTTTTGACACCATGTCGATGTTCATTAGAGTCTCAAGCGTGTTACCCGCTATGCTTAGGTTCCTGACGGGGCTCCCTACCTCCCCCTTCACTATCTCGTACGCCTCTTGTACGCCAACCTGGAAGCTGCCATCAAGGTTCGTTTCTCCCCCCATGGTCGCTACAATATAGTAGCCGAAGTCTATTCCCTCGAATAGCTCGTCCCTGGTGGCATCTCCTGGCAACATTATAGTGTTCCTCATCCTGATAAGCGGCATGACCCTATAAGACTCTGCTCTAGCATTACCAGTGGGCTCTAGGTTGAGCATCGCAGAGTGAACCCTATCAGTCATGAGTTGCCTCAATACCCCCTTATCCACTATGACGGCTCTGGCCGTCTTGACGCCCTCGTCATCGTACTTGAAGGTGCCGAAGCCGTCGTCGATCGTAGGGTCGTCAACTATACTGACCAGGCTGCTCGCAACCTTCTCTCCAAGCTTGCCCTTCAACGCACTACCAGATACCGTTAAATCTGCCTCGGCCAGATGGCCGAAAGCCTCATGAACCAATACCCCTACAGCAGCAGGTGCTAGGACAACAGGGAAGACACCGGCCTTGGGTGTCTTGGCCTCAAGCTGCTTCCTAAGCCTATCTACAAGTCTTTCTCCAAAGCTATTCTGATCCTCCTTCTCCCATATCGTGTAGCCCTTGATAGTGCCCTGGACCTTGAACGCTGATGCCGTAACCCCCTCTCTTGACGCAAAGGCGTTAGCTGCTACATATACTAGCTGCCTTCTCTCCTCCACTAGCCTATCCTCGGTGCTAGCATAGGCCTTGTACTCTAGCCTCTCCGTGTACACTACTGTCCTCGACTTCACGAACTCGTAGCCAGCTATAGCCTTATCGAGTTCAACGAGATCAGATGCCTTGACATCAATAGGGATGTCCTCGAGCTTTTTCTTTTGAGGCCATGCATAGCTATCCTCTAGACTCTTCAAGGTGACTGGTGAAGGCCTCCTCTCTCCAGGCATGCTTATAGCGGCCCTAGCCATGCTATAAGCTCTATGGAGAGCGCTCTTAAGGGAATCTAGTGTGAGCCTAGAGGTGTAGGAGAAGCCTACAACACCCTTAATGAAAACCCTTATAGCAGCACCTACGTCGAGCCCACTACTGGTATCCTGTACTCCCTCTCTGAGCACTATGCGCGTTGTTGCTGTAGACTCTAGCCTAATATCTGCGAAGTCCACCCCAAGCCTTGAAGCCTCATCCATAAGCCTCCTTAGTACATCTAGGTCGAAGCTCTCGATAACCAAGACTAGGAACCCCTAATAGGCTTCAGGCTAACCCCTTAAAGATAGTCTTCGGGGAAGCTCTAAGCTTTTATCACTGTCCTCGTCGAGTCCACACAGTATTATAATCCTTGCCCAGGTGTAGCCTCCTAGCTGGTGGAGGCCAGGATGGAGGACGAACAAGTCGTGACCGGGCCTTGCGGAGAAAAACTAGGCAAATGGAGTAGTGTGAAGGCTCAGCCCGTGGATAGGAGTATGGCCGAGAAGACAACTATAAGATGGCTTATAAGGAAGGAGGATGGGGCACCAACCTTCGCCATGAGGCTCTTCGAACTAGAACCTGAAGCACACATCTATGCTCATAGACATCCCTGGGAGCATGAAATATTCGTACTCGAGGGGAAGGGTAGGATAAGGATAGGTGCTAAAATCTATGATGTGGAGCAGGGGATGTTCGTATTCATACCCCCTAACGTGGAACACGAGTACTGGAACACAGGCAATAGTATCATGAGGTTCTTATGCCTCATCCCGCATAAGGCTACTGCGGAGGAGCGTGTCCCGGAGTGTGAGGTCAGGGAACGATAGATGATGGGCTATGCCTAAAGCCAGGAGAGTTTACATCAAATGGGGGATAGGGGCCTTAGAGCTCAATGTCTCGCCGGATCTCCTTGAGGTTTCAGCCACTAATATGAGGATGTACTTTGAGCCCAGAAGTATCGTTGTTGAAGCAGTATACGAGGAGCCTAGGGTAACCGATACCGAGAAGCACCGTAACATCTACATAGGTCTCCCTGAAGGCGTTAAACCCTTAGAGAAGCCTCCAAGACTAGATGTGGTAGGTAGGCAGCTCGTAAACCTTGTTGATATAAGGGTTGTCGACCTAGGCTTCGACAGATACCTTACAATAATAACTCCTGGAGGCTTCTTATACGATTATATAGTGCTGACCACGGGTGTACTCTATGTGCGTGCACTGGCTAAGAGGAAGGTGTTCTTCGAGAAACCTGCACCCCATAGACTGGTAGCATACTTCCTTTAGCTGCATGCTACTGGTGTAGCTAATGGCGGCTATGATTAAAAGGTTTGATCTAGATGCAATCTCATCTATCTTTAGGCTTTACGCGGGGAACCCGTGTAGCCATGTCTTCCTCTACCATGACCTATTCATAGAGCCTTTCTTCACA
Organism: Pyrodictiaceae archaeon; assembly: GCA_040514295.1. Lineage (GTDB taxonomy): Archaea > Thermoproteota > Thermoprotei_A > Sulfolobales > Pyrodictiaceae > JBEVCE01. Next base: position 3,266 of record JBEVCE010000024.1, read on the forward strand.
AGCTTATTCATAGTATCAAGGGATAGTGATATTAAGGGCTATCTCCTCCTCCATGCGCCACCCTAAGCCCTAGTCCATGAAGAAGTCTGGGGCACTGTATGGGGTGACGCGGGGCCCACGGCTAGCCTTCTCCCATTAAGACGTAGGCTTACAATAGTATTCGTTGACTCACCCTCGTTAGAGGAGTTTAAGAGCTTTCTTAGCAGGTATGGTAGGGTCGAGGAAGAGCTGATGCTCGAGATGGAGTATATGGTTACCAACCACTCGTGCAAGAAGGATGGCCTTCTCTCCCGTAGGCTTACAGTCGACGACTATGGTCTATTATCTGAGCTCTATAATAGCGTGGGCTGGACTAAGAGGGCTATGGCCTCAAGGGCCATCCTACAACGTAACTTGGTGTATGGTTTATTCAAGGATGAGATCTTTGTCTCAGCGGTAGAGGTTTGCGCTAGAAGCCCGCGAGCATGGATGCTATGCTCGATGGCTACCCATAGTGCATTCCAGGGAAAGGGGTATGCTACGCAACTACTATGCAGGCTTACAGAGCTGGCTTACAATCAGGCTATTAGCAGGCTATGCCTCTATGTTGACCCCTCTAATGAGCCTGCCCGAAGGCTTTACGAGCGTTTAGGATTTAAACTGAAGGCTGAGAAGCCGAGGCTAGTCTACGAACCTACGGGGGCTCTATGAGCCTTATGGCTGGATCCTCCAATACGTAGTCTAGCTGCTCCATAAACCCTCTAAGCCTTGATGCAGGCACGATAGCTACCCCATCAACTATCCTAGGCAGGTTCTCCCTGAGCACGAGAAGCACTGGTAGTAGCCTAGAGGGCTTGGCAGGTCTAGGATTCATGTTCCTTGCTAGCCCCCAATACACTGCTAGAAGCCTAACCCTCTCACTATGTCTTCTAGCAGCCTCCCTCAGCCTCGAGGGACTTGTATGCCGGGGGCTCCAGTGTTTACAGTCGACGGCTATGGCTAGCCTGGTCACAGGCTCTATAGCGACAACATCTACCTCGAACCCTCTTGGCGGGGGCTTATAGACGTGGCGGTATACCTTGTAGCCGTAGCTAGCTAGCACACGTGAAGCGAACTCCTCGAAGAGCCTCCAGTCAAGCAGCCTAGCAGCTTTCTCGGGTGCGAGGAACCCCTTAGATATCATATATAGTGCTAGCTCGAGCACGCTTTGTGTGGTTACACTAGCGCAGCCTTCTAGGCTAAGAAGTCCGCTAGCCTCCCTAGCCATCTCCTCGATAACACTACATGCTATGGTCTCGCTTACACCAGCTTTCTCAGCCACACCCTGTATATCAGCTTCACCTCGACGGGCCAGTAGCTCTAGGAGGGCATGTGCTATTAAAGGCTCGTAGCCTATCCTCTGCAAGTTGCCCCCGGTACGTTATTATTTAGGCTCAAAAGAAAGAATATTACGTGGGGAATAGCTTTAAAGAGAACTTGTCAGTCAAGGTGATGATTTTTGGCTAGGACGGGGAGTAGGGCTAAGCTCTCATCTTCTCTGAAGAAGCTACTAGGAAGCAGCAAAGTCATAGATGATGAGGCTATAGTGAGGCTGTATGCTCGAGAGCCTAGTGGCGTAGAGGCAAGCGAGACGCCTATAGCAGTTGTCTTCCCCGAGTCAGTTAGTGATGTGTCTAGGCTCCTAGCCTTCGCGTACAAGAACGATATAAAAGTCTTCCCTCAGGGATCCACTACATCGCTCTCCGGGTCAGCGGCCCCCCTAGAGGAGGGCATCGTGCTTAGCATGGAGAGGATGAGTAGAATAGGAGAGATTAGCGTCATCGATAGTTATGCTATAGCTGAGGCTGGTGTGAGAATAGATGAGCTTAACCTAGTACTAGCTAAACATGGCTACATGTTCCCCGTAGACCCTGCTAGCTCCTCGGTGGCCACGATAGGTGGCGCTGTAAATAGCGGCGCTGGCGGCATGAGGGGAGCAAAGTATGGTACGATGAGGGACTGGGTTCTGGGGCTAAGAATAGTATTGGCTGACGAGAATGGTACGGCTATGTGGATAGGCTGTAGGACTGTCAAGTGCAGGCAGGGCTACGACCTAGTAAGGCTAATAGTGGGTAGCGAGGGCACTTTAGCAGTAGTCACGGAAGCTATACTTAGGATAACCCCGCTCCCCGAGAACATAGTCACGGTACTAGCCTTCTTCCCAAGGCTCGAGGACTTAGCATCCACGGTGATCGAGATAAAGAAGGCGGGTGTACAACCATATATAATGGAGTTCCTTGACGAGAAGACTGTTAAAGCAACAATAGAGTTCACTAAAACCAGTATACCAGCTGAGGGGAACATGCTTCTTGTAAGCGTGGATGTGAACCGCGAGGCTACTGATAGGGTCCTGGAATGGCTTAAAGACCTCATGAAAGAGAATGGCGCTAAAAGTGTCTATGCTGCAAGGAGCCTTGAGGAGGCTGAGGAGAAGAAGCTTTTCGAGATAAGAAGATCCTTGTTTCCGGCACAGAACTATCTAGCCAGAGTTAAATTAGGTATAGAGAACCCGATGATCTATATAGAGGATATAGCTGTACCACCCTCGAGGCTTGTGGAGGCTGTAGAAGGGCTTAGAAGCCTTGAAGAAAAATACGGCCTCTATATGCTAATGGGAGGCCATATAGGAGACGGCAATCTTCATCCAGCCGTGGGCTTCGACCCCACGGATAAGGTTATGGCTAGGAAGGTCGAGGAGTGGTACATGGATGTTATGAGGCTAGCCATCGAGCTTGGAGGGACTGTTAGCTCCGAGCATGGCATAGGGACGTTGAAGAAGAAGGGTCTCGCCATGGAGTTGGAGAGGTTAGGTTCTACGAAGGCCTTGGAGCTCATGAAGGGTATTAAAAAGGTCTTTGACCCGAAGGGCATACTGAACCCAGGTAAGATCTTCTAAGGGGAGGGCCCTAGTTGTGAATACAACTCGTGGAGGCGAGGAGGCGAAGATCCTTCTCCGTGAGGCTGAGAGATGTCTTTACTGCGGCTTCTGTGAGGCAGTTTGCCCTACCCTAGAGCACGGCCTACATAGAGGTTATGGGCCGCGAGGGAGGCTATCAGTAATAGTCTACATGACAAGTGCTGGTAAGGTCACGCCAGAGGCGGTTGCATCCCTCTATTCATGTCTAACCTGTGGCGCGTGCACAGTTAAGTGTCCTTTAAGCATAAATGTGGCTAAGCTCGTCAAGACGGCTCGATCCCTATATGTTTCCGGGTTTTTTAGGGAAAAGGCTCTTGAAGCACCTATAGCTCCTAGGAGGAGGTGAAGCTCCAGGTATGGCTAGCCTAGCAGACCTCTTATCCATGATAGCCGAGAATACACGTAGAACAGGCTTACCTCTACCTGCGCCGAAGGAGGCCATGTACTCCTGGGCTAGAGAGCTAGGCATCCCAGGGGAGGGCGAGGTATACCTCTATACTGGGGGGTTGTACCAGTTAGTTCCATACATAAATAGCCTTGTACGCCAGCTTGAGGGCCTCGAGGGCAGGAGGGTTACAGGCCGCCTAGCCCTTAAATTAGCTAAGGCTGTATCGAGAGTACTTGATCTATCAAAGATAGCTAGGCCTGATCCGAGTGAGGTCGAGTATAGTAATAGTGTTTTAAGAGCCGTAACGAAACTCCTTAGAGCAGCTGGGGTAAGCTACGCCTACTTATACGAGGATGACGGCTATAGCGGCATACTACTATATGACCTCGGACTCGTGGAGGAGTTTTCTAGACACGCGCAGAACGTCTATAGTAGGCTTAGGAATAGGGGTGTCAGGAAGATCATAACAATAGACCCACATACCACCTATGCCCTCCGCCAGCTATACCCTAAGTACATCGATGGCTTCGACATAGAGGTTACGAACTACCTTGAGCTGCTAGCAGAGAAGCTGGATAAAGGTGAACTAGTATTTAGTAGGAGGGATCGTGGAGAACTCGTCATACATGACCCATGCTATTATGCGAGGTTTGAGGAGATTCTCGACGAGCCGCGCCGCTTACTACAAGCAGCAGGGTACAAAGTGAGGGAGCCTAGAAGAACCCGTAAGCTAACATATTGTTGTGGAGGGCCGGTAGAGGCTATTTCGCCATCATTATCCAAGAGGATTGCCGAAACCCGCGTGGAGGAGCTAAGAGAATACTCGACTAGGATAGTGACCCTCTGCCCAATATGCTATGCGAACCTAACTAGGGTTGCTAAGGGAGTGGAGATACGCGACATAGCGCTATATCTACTAGATGCTCTTGAAGGGTGACCGAGGGGCATGTCCCATATACCTAGCTTCGAGGAGCTATTATCCAGCGTACTAGAGGCTCTGAAGAATACTACGCTACAGGAAGGGATTAGGAGAGCAGCTTACAATGCTGAGATCAATGTACCCAGAATACTTTCCCAGAATCCCCACCTAGAGAAGCTAGCGCGTGAGGTCGAGGAGGCCAAGAAGAAGGTTATAGAGAACCTCGATAACTACATAGATATGACTATCGAGTCTTTGAAGAAGGTGAACGCTAGACCCTACCTAGCCGAGACGGCAGAGGATGCAAGAAACTATGTGGCAAGCCTAGTCGGTAAAGGGAAGACCATAGTAATGTCTAAGAGCATGGTGGCCGAGGAGATAGGGCTCAGAGAGCATCTAGAATCTATGGGCAACGAGGTCTGGGAGACTGATCTAGGCCAGCTCCTAATACAGCTCGAGCATAGCAAGCCAATGCACACCATAGTCCCAGCTATCCATCTAACTCGTGAAGCTGTAGCCAAGCTTCTAAGAGAGAAGCTCGAAGCAGGCATAAGTAGTGGTGCAAGTCCCGAGGAGATGGTGAGGTTTGTTAGGAGATTCCTTAGGGAGAAATTTATAAAAGCGGATGTAGGCATAAGCGGTGCTAACGCTATAGCAGCAGATACTGGCACAATATTCCTTATAGAGAACGAGGGGAACATTAGGCTAGTCACAGGGCTTCCAGAGAAACACATAGTTGTCGCCAGCGTGGAAAAGATATTGCCAAGCCTACTAGATGCCTATAAGGCCGTCATAGTCCAAGCAGCCTACGCAGGCTTATACCCACCAACATACATAAACATTATAGCAGGGCCTAGTAGCACGGCCGATATAGAGCATACACGCGTCTATGGTGCTCACGGCCCTCTGGAGCTCCACGTAGTCCTAGTAGATAACGGGAGGAGGAATGCAGCCAAACACCCACTATTAAGAGAGCAGTTGCGTTGCGTACGTTGCGGTAGATGCCAGTTCGAATGCCCAGTATGGAGGCATACGGCTAATATATGGGGAGGCCCAGTCTACGGGGGCCCTATGGGCGTTAACTGGACGGCTATAACTCTTGGAGAGGAAAAGGCATCGAGCCTTGCAATGCTCTGTCTTGGGTGTCGGAGATGCAACGAGGTATGCCCTATGAATATACCCTTAGCAGAACTCATACACTACCTTAAGACGGTTCAAGCTAGAAGAATAATCCGCGGCGGAGGCTAGGCCTAAGAGAGGATTCTCCTTGCAGCTAGTTAGAAGGGAGGTTAAAGAGGCCCCTCTCTACGAGCCCCCTAGCTACTCTAGGAGTGTTGTTGCCCGCCTAGATCTTAACGAGAACCCCTTCCCTCCACCAGACTTTGTAGTCGAGGCTGTGCTCGCCGAGGCTAGAAGGGCTAATAGATATCCTGAGAAAGAGCTATACGATAGGCTCTACATGCTGCTAGGAGACTATACAGGCGTGGATGAAAGACTCCTAGCAATAGGTCCTGGCGGTGATGGACTAATACAAGCTTTGATTAGTAGTGTGGTCGGGCCAGGAGATAGGGCTGTGTGCATCGAACCCTCGTTCCCAATGTACACACTGCATCTTACGCTTAAAGGTGCTAGTGTCGAGAAAGTAGGGCTAGAGCCTTGCGGAGACAAGTGGTGTCTCGACCTCACATCATTAGTGAATTCGGCTCGTAACGCCAGGATGATTATAATAGACAACCCCAATAACCCTACTGGTAGCCTTTTAGTAGATGAGCGTAGTATCCGCGAGCTTATCGAGGAGACCAGAGCTCTAATCGTCGTAGACGAGGCCTACTATGAGTTCAGCAAGAGTAGTGTTATAGGTCTTGTAGAGGAGACGGATAGGCTAGTAGTTCTAAGGACGCTTAGTAAAGCTTTCAGCCTAGCAGGGCTAAGGATAGGCTATATGGCTGGCTCTAGGGAGCTTAGGGATGCCGTCTGGAAGCATATAGCCCCCTTCCCTGTCTCAAGAGTAGCTGCTGCAGCAGCTGTAGCGGCTCTCGAGCACCGGGAATACTTCGCTAGGATAGTCGATGAGATTATTAGGAGAAGGATGTGGCTTAGAAGCCAGCTAAACAATCTAGGGGTCAGGGCTTACAAGAGCTGGACCAACTTCATCCTAGTGGATACAGGGATCCCACGTGTAGCCGAGAAGTTGGCTAGAAAGGGTGTAAGAGTCCAGCCTACTAGTCTCGGAGATACGTGGATCAGGGTATCGGTAGGTGCTCCTGAAGAACTAAAATACTTCATTGAGGTGCTAGGAACACTGGTATAGAGGGGCTTAGCAAGGATCTTGCGCGAAAGACTATTAGTTCTTGTAGAGCAATGGGCTCATAGTCCAAACCATTTTCATGGCGTTGCCTACCTTACCTTGGGAGGCCCTGCGGGTAGGATTCTATCGTAGACCTGGATGCTTTCCACTAAAGCTAAACATCGTGATCCAAGGGTTGGTAAGATTTCTTGGCGACATAAGGGCATCGGCTAGTATCTATGAGGTCGAGGAGCCAATATAATAGCATCCTAGGCTCTAATTGGTCCGGGGAAGACCGCTCTAGCAGGCATCATTGCTATATGCTGGGAGTAGGACAAGGGCTAGCTGTAGCTGTGAGCATAGGCTTAACATGCCACTATTCCTCCAAGCAAGGACTAGCATGGTAGTAGTAGGCATAGTGTAGCGCTAGAGCCTCCTCCTACCATCTATTACTATCATGCGGCTTCCGCATAATCTAGAATACTTAAACCCCTATGGCTCCCAACAAGCTGCTCTCTAGCAGCCTAGAGCCTAGCTGAAAGGCTGATTCTAGTCTATGAGCGGCTACTAGACAGGGTTGTAGCCAAGTAATAGGCTCCGTGGTAGCCTGGCAGCAGTGTATGTGACGGGCATAGTTATATGAAAGAGAAGGATTAAGAGCTCCAAAGAGAGTTCCTAGGAGCCTTCTCGAAAAAAGACTATTGTAAGCCCCGGCAAGTATTTTAGGCCTTGATCCCTTATCTGGTAATTGATCAGCCAAGACAATACTCTAAGTATGAGGATGGCTCCAGGCCTTGCATAAATCTATGAGTTGCGGGCCTCAAGGAGAACTGATAGTAACGGAAGTGGACAAAGACGTTTACATTCTAAGGGCTAATGATAGACAGATAAAGTTCTTCGAGGCCTTATGGGAGATCCCGGAGGGGATAACATACAACTCTTATATAGTGATAAGCCCGGAGAAGACTATCCTCCTAGACACTACTAAGTCGTCTTTCGCAGAATGCTATCTGGAAGCTCTCCGAGAGGTCACTGATCCACAAGATATTGATCTCATAGTAGTGCATCACAGCGAGCCCGACCATACTGGTGCTCTACCTCTCGTCCTGCAGGAGGCTGGTAATGCGATAGTATACTCTCACCCCATAGCTAGGACCATCATAGAAAAGACCTATTTTGTCAAGCTTTCAAACTATAAGGTGCTGAGAGAAGGACTGAGCATAAGGCTAGACGACTCCTCCTCGTTATCGTTTATAGCTACTCCATGGCTGCATTGGCCTGACACTTTTATGAGCATACTAGAGCCTCAGGGCATCCTATTTAGCGGTGACGTCTTCGGAGCATACTCCATACCAGGTACTGTGATAGACTACGGCATCAAGTTCGGAGAATACTCGTGGTTCATGAAGAAGTATTTTGCAACAGTCATAGGGGGTTACCGAGACTGGGTAGCCAAGGCCATTAACAAGCTATCTAGTTACAGGGATAAGGTGAAGACCCTAGCACCCCTACACGGTCTTGTAATTAAACAGCATGTAAAGGAAGCTCTAAGCCTCTACAAGCTCCTTGGTGAAAGAGGGACCAAGCCGTGTAAGGCAACAATAGTCTATGTAAGCATGTATGGTAGTGTAGAGGAGGCTATAGGTAGGATTAAGGAGGAACTGGAGTCAAGGGGCTATGAGGTTAGAACCTACGGCTTTAATGATAGGGAAAGGCCGTTGTTATCCGATATACTAGGTGATGCTATAGACTCCTCTATACTAGTCATAGGAGCAGCTACCTATGAGGCCTCGATAGCCCCCTTGGCAGAGCATGTTGTTAATACTATATGTAGCAAAGCCAGCTCAGGGCAGAAAGCCATCGTGGTCTCAAGTTATGGATGGGGTGGTATCGCAGGGAGGAAGCTTTCGTCAATACTGGGCTCCTGCGGTATTAGTGTGGAGGCGGTCATAGAGGCTCAGGGAAGGCTCACGGATACTTTGGTCTCAAAGGCCATAGATAGTATAGCTGGGAAAGGAGAATGTCAGTAGCAGGCCTGTGTCCCCATCATGGTGTGCCTAGATCGGTGCTCCGCCAGCTCATCATCTTCACGTAGTGCTTAACTCTTCTGTAGTTATACCCAGCTTCCTCCTGGTGTAGTCATGCCTCGACCATGCCTATGAAGCTCTTTCCACATATACATCATACAGTTTTACCTTCTTTTTAAGCCCAAGCCTTAGGGCCTCTTGCAGCCTTTCTAGTTGCTCGGCTAGAGGATGCCCTAGGGATCCGTGATCCTTCAGGCCACGTGCCGGGCTCGGATAGTTCACTCACGCTCTTTGGTCTCCAGGTTGGAAATTATCGTCTCCTCTAGCCTTATTTAGTCTCTCAGCTAGCTGATTGTACTTTTTATAGCGGTTAACAAGTTTATCTCGTTCGTGGTTTCATAGATTTGTACCAGCTTTGCATCCCTCAGCAGTTTCTCGGCCCTCATCTCTCTCATGTATCCGTAGCCTCCCATCAACTATCTAGCCTCAATGGCCACGTCTGCCCCATAAACCTTCGCCAGGCTAGACTTCTTGAAGCCTACTAGGATCACGGCTACCTCAGCACCACTATAGAACCAAGGTGACTCCTGGTAGAGAGATGCGTGGAGAGGTATGAGAGATATGCTATAGCCTCAGGGCTTCAAGGAGAACCCGCCTTATGATCCTATAGGATTCCTCTAATCTACTACTACCTAGTAGTTGTGTGCTAGAAGTGGGCTAGGCTTGAGCGATGCGGTCTATTAGTAGCGGGTATGCTAGTGCGGCAAGAGCCGTGCCGACGCCTACTCCTAGTGCTAGGGCCCCGTAGGCTGTCGCCCTCTGGTCGGATGGGACGGTTCTTGCCACATAGGCTCTTAGCACGGTTTCTAAGCCAGCCACCCCGCTGCCACTTAGAACAGCTGATACCCATGGGCTTACTATTATGGCGGGGAGCGAGGAGAAGCCTATAATGGGTGCTATCAGTAGGGATCGTGGCCCTAGCTTATCCCATGCAAGCCCGAGTGGTATCGCGGCAAGCGCGTCAGCGAGCATGGCCACGAGATATAATAGTATGCTCTCACCCCCCATGGAGTAAAGGATCTGACCCCCATAAACTACTATCACCGGGTGGAGGATGGGAGCTGACGATGCTATAGCTATGGCAATAATCCTGACCATAAGCTTTATGTCCTTCAGTCCAAGCCTCCGCTTCTCCTCAGCCAGCATGATGGGTTTAGCCTCTCGGGGATAGAAGAGGTAAGCTAGCCCGAGCGATAAAGCTGTGAAGAGGCCTGGTAGAGCGAGCCATACAAGACTAGTCCCCTCCATCACGAGTACGAAGGCGTAGAAGGGGCCTAGTATAGCACCAACCTGGTCTAGGAGTTCATGAATACCGAATATCAGGCCATAACTCTTCTCCGAGAGCCTCGAGAGCAGAGCATCACGGGCGGGCGTCCTCACGGCCTTCCCGAGCCTCTCTATGGCAACACCTAGCGCGATAGCTGTTAGGCTAGCTGTTGAGACAGCTATGGCCACGCCGAGGGGTGTGAGCATATATCCTAACAGGGTTATAGCCCAGTAAGCCCTTAACAAGTCAGCGAGGAAACCAGTAGCTATCCTAAGTATCCAGTTCAGAGCCTCTCCTAGCCCTATAACCTCCCCTAGCTCGAGCCCTCCACCTCCCGCAGCCTTGACCAAGAATGGTATAGTAGACCTAAACCCCTCATAGGTCATATCCCCTAGGAGGCTTGTTACACCGAACAATATTACTACGATGGCTATCCTCCTCAGCCTCCTAGTGCTCGACATTAATAAGCCCACCTACGCTTATAGAAGATAGTTACAAGTAGTATATAGTTAATTAGGATGCTTCTAGCCCTCCCCAGCAGGACTACTATCCGGCACGGGTCTGGCCGGGAATGCAGGGAGCCATCAACGTCATAGCCCACCACTATATCTCGTTACCTCATGTAACATGGCTTATAGGCGTAGGTTTCCCGGAATCCATAAAGCCAAGCGTCTTCGAGGAGCATGAGTGTAGAAGGAGAGTAGAGCTTAGTAGATGCTGGGGGCTAGTAGCCAGTCTAGCATTCAGGAGGCCTACGCGTTACCATAAGATCCTTGCAGAGCTCGTTAGGGCTCGAAGCCAGCCAACAATAGTCATAACAACTAGCATCGATGGTCTTATAGCGGAGGCCCTTGGGGAGGCTAGGGTCATAGAGCTTTACGGGAGTGTTAGGAGACTACGTTGTACAAGGTGTGGTGAGACGAGTTCTATGCCTCAGCCTCCACCTGCCAGCCCCCCTTCATGTAGGAGCTGCAAGGGCTTTATGGTGCCCGATATAGTCTTGCCTGGAGAGCCTATACCACGCCATAGGCTCATGGAGGCTCTTGGGACAGCCACGAGCAGCGATCTAGTTATGCTACTAGCCTTGGAACATGATAAGGCTCCTCAATCATTAATCCCAGTAATCTCTTGGAGAATGGGGTCAAGGATAGTTTATGTAAGCGAAGAACCTGTTGAGCCCTTCTCGTCCATAGCAAGCATTACGGTCAGGAAGGCTCCAGGCGAATTCCTAGAAGAGCTACTTAGCCTAATACAGCTGGAGGGTAAGGCGTAATAGGGGATTGGGTGGATAAAAAGAGAGGGCTTAGTGCCAATTATTATTAGGGGCTAGCCTAGCCTTACTTCTCCTCACTAGGCTCCTTCTTCAGCCTACCTGTCAGCCCTAAAGTGAGGCTAGCTGTCAAAGCAGCAGTATCGATGCCAGCTAACGATGGATATATTACGAGCATGTTCTTCTCCTTAGCTATCTCCGAGAGAGTATGAAGCTCGCGGAGCCTGACGGCAAGCGGGTGCCTAACATAGATCTCAGCAGCCTCTGCCAGGACCTTGGCAGCCTGCCTCTCACCCTCAGCCTCGATAACCTTCGCCCTCCTCCATCTCTCGGCTTCAGCTTGTCTAGCCATAGCGCGTACCATGGTCTCGGGTAGTACGACCTCCCTAATCGTTACGGCTGTCACCTTTATTCCCCATGGATCGGTTAGTTCGTCAAGTATTCTTTGAAGCCTCTTGTTTATCTCCTCCCTTTTAGTGAGTAGCTCGTCTAGATCCGACTGCCCAACCACATCTCTAAGGGTGGTCTGAGCCAACATTGTAACAGCATAATGGTAGTTTTGGACGGTCATGACAGCCTTCACGGGGTCCGCAACCCTATAGTAGACGACAGCATCGACCGAGACCTCGACGTTATCCTTGGTTATTATCTTCTGGCGTGGAACATCTACAGTATGTATACGTAGATCTACAATGACTGCTCTATCAACTATAGGGAGTATGATTACTATGCCGGGACCCTTTGCGCCAAGTATCCTTCCAAGCCTGAAGACGACAGCCCTCTCATATTCCCTTATTATCCTAATACTATAGGCAAGTATTATCAGTATCACTATTAATAGAAATATTATTGATATGATCTCGCCAGCAAGTTCCTCGAACCCACCGTTGGGCAATATGCTTCCTCCTCCTACAAGTATCAAGGAAACTATCTAACCATATACCCCTATTAAATAATACTCTTGTATGCTCCTAATCCTCCGGGGAGAGTGTAGGGTTTGCAGGTAGCCGTTGCAGCCTATAGCGGCCCCGTAGATAAGCCCGTAGAGGAGAAGGCTAAGAAGGTCGTTAGAGGCTTGATCGGTTCATGCAATCCCGTGCTAGTGCTAGGAGGCTATAGGGGCCTCATGAGGATAGTTGTTGATGAAGCATTAAGCCTTAAGGGGCGCGTGGTACTCATAATCCCTAGAGAGTATGAGCAGGACTATTTCCCGCCAGGAGTAATCGTTATCCGTACCGGGATGGACCCTAAGGCTAGGAGCGACGTAATAGTTAGGAGTAGTGAGGTTCTAGTAGCCCTTGGAGGTGCCTCAGGCACCCTCGTCGAGATCCTAATGGCCTATGGGCTTAGAAGGCCCATATACATGCTCGTGGATACAGGGCTTCCGAGCGACCGGCTGTACGAGGCTTATCCTGATGGCGTACTTGATCCTAGGATAGGGCCTGGCATAAAGTACTATAAGGATCCTACCCTCTTAGCCAGAGAAGCCTGCAGTACTTTCAGAAATAGTACCTAAAATTATGGTGTAAGGGAGGGAGGCGATAGGCCTAAGAAGCTCTCCCTGGGAAGCTGTAGAGTATGGTCTAGATCATCATTGTAGGCGGTCTCCTTGTTTCCTCCTCCCCACTCTCTCTAGCAGCAGCCACGAGCGGGTTAAGCTTACCCTCCTTAGCCAGCTTCTCTAATAGTCCTCTAACCTCGCTGGTATGTTTAATATCTATTTCTAGTAGTTTTTCGAGAACTTCGTACATAACCCTCCATACCTCTACGAGCATTTCCCTAGGTAAATGGGATATTATTACTGGGTCCTGAAGCCAGTTATCGAAAGCCTTGATCGTTCTAATCATGTGCTGGAAGGCTGCACGGGTGGCTACTACTATGTTAAGCCTATCGCTCTCCTCTATGTCCTTCTCGAAGGTCTTAAACGTCTCTAGCACCTTCTTCTGCGTCTTAACCCATTCGTCTAGGTTCCTTAAAAACGTGTAGTCAATGACCCTAGCACTCATAACTTATACTACACCTCACGTATCCTAGTCTACGTTAGGCTAGGGCGACTAACTAGTTAATAAAGAATCCCCCACAATATAGGATAATATGTGTATAGCCATAGGGTGGGTTTAAGGATTTAAGTGTTATTTCTTATCGACTCTGCAAGCTCTAAGAATGTAGCCTATTCCATCCTTCCTTAGCATGTCTACCTTAAAGCCCCTCTCTTCTAGAATCCTGGCAAGAATCTCAAGCTCCACGAAGCTTGCAGGGAAGCCCATGAGCTTTTCCGCGAAGGCGATCACACGCCCTAATCCCTTAGCTACATAATCCCTTATGTAGATGCATTTTCTAGTGACTCGCAGGGCTTCCAGAAGCCCGATTACCGGAGCGTTGAAGTGGTGTAGCGAGTCATTAAGTACTGTGGCGTCGACAGCTAGGGGTCTAAGAGGGGTATTCTCGGCAACAGCAACTACTGCTTCGCTCCTACAGCTTCTTGTCATCCTGGATGCCAGCTTAACGTCTGGGTCTAGCAGTATATAGTATTCCGGCTCCTCCTCAAGAGCCACATATAGTCCTCCTGAGCCACCGCCACTATCCAGGATAACTCTCCTCTCCTCGATAATCGATGCTATCTTACGATAGTGTGCTCGAAGCCCACTGGGCTTACGATAAATAATTCTAAGCAGGCTTTGTCCCAGCATAGTCCCACGAGCAGTTACTGCCAGGTATCACTAGGCATGACCCCACTAGCTTGGAGATGAGGGTGTTGACAGCCTAGGGCTAGAGCCTTAGGCTTTCCCACCCTTCTTTATCCCGATGTTTCAGCTCCAGGGGTATTTCTTCACACTTCAGCCCGATAATCCATCATCACTACCCGCCTGGTAGTAGTAGGACTTGTGGTGCTATTAGCTTCTCCTCGCCTGGGGCTATGGCTATCCTCCCGCCTAGTAGTATGTCTAGTAGGCTCCTCGTAGCACTATACTCTACTAGGGGTGCTGCTGGTGGTAGGCCAGCTAGTTTCCTAGCCTCGCTCACAGCCTTGTCGAGGCCCCCAATCTCGTCTATAAGTCCCTTTGCTAGGGCCTCCCTAGCACTATAGATTGCCGAGCTGAATACGTCCTCTGAGACACGCGGCCTATACTTCTTTACTAGCCTTACAAAGGAAGAGTATATGTCGTTGACTATGCTCTGGAGTATCCTCCTCTCCCTGCTACTCATGTTGGTCGTGTATGGTGACCCGATATCCTTAAGACTACCATTCTTGAGCACATAGACCTTAATGCCTAGTTTGTTTAGGAGGCTGCCAGCCTTGGGCACAGTAAGGACTACACCTATAGAGCCTATGGTGGCGAATGGGCTCGCTACTATAGTCTTAGCTGGTAGTGCTACGAGATAGGCTCCAGAGGTTAGCATTTCAGGGGTATAAACTACTACGGGCTTAGTCTCTGCTAGCCTCTTTACAGCCTCGAAGAGTTCGTAGCATGCCCCAGCTTCTCCGCCAGGACTATTGATATAGAGCACCACGGCTGAGACGAAGGGCGAGACCCTCAGACCCTCTATGGTCTTGATGTAATCATTAACTGTTGGTGCAAGAGGGTTTAACAAGCTCGGCGTATATGAGAGTGTACCGGTAATCCTAAGCAACGCTACATGAGGCTGCTGGGGCACTATGACGCCACTTGGCAGGCCCAGTGCTCTCGAGGGAGGGGCTACTAAAGAATAGGCTACAAGCACGGCTGACACTACGACTACAGCCACCATGATATATGTTAGTATCTTCTCAAGGCTATTGGCCACTAGCTACCACCTCTCCACGTCCCGGCTCAATCATAGAGGGCTCGGGGTGTAGTATGAGTATTGTTGCAGCAACACCTAGCACGAGGACAGCGATGGACGAGGCCGCTAGGTGCCCTAGCATTCCGGTGAGGATGCTTTTTGAAACTGATGAGGCTATAGCAGCTATACCAATCCCCCCATAACCTACTACAACTAGCAGCATGGGTGCGAAATACCTCGTACTGGTATAGAGTCGGGCTATGGCAGTAAGTTCGGCCAGCACGCTAAGCCATAGCGCGGCTATCGACACTGACGAGTTCGAATTTAGTGTTGCTAGGCCCACGGTAAGAGATACCAAGGCAGCAGGCTGTATCACGGCGACATCAGCGAACGCTATGCAAGCTATCTTCGAGCGTCTCCTGCATAGGCCAAACCATCCTACAGCCCTAAGTATCATTGATGCAACAGCTAATAAGCCTACAAGGAATAAGCCCCCAAGTACTAGTAATAGTAGATAGGCAAAGCCAATACCTCTCATACTAAGACTAGAAGTTGCCGTCACAATAGCCTGGACTGGGAGGAAGAGCAGAATCGACATGGAGAGTGCTAAAGCTAGGTAGCCCCACCCAATCCATCTTAGCATAGGGTTACCCCGGGACCTCATACCAGACCCCCTTGAGGGGGGTCTGGCTAGGAATAAAGGTTGGCATTCACAATAAAAACCCTAACGGGATGAATAGGGATAGGTAGCTGCTAGTGGTGCAGAAGGTGCCTAGCATCATGTCCCCAAACATACTTGTGAGGCTAATGGAGTGCAGGAGTGCCTATAACCCCGTATTCGTGATCGAGGAGAACGGCCTTAGGTACTTCTATGGTATACCTAGCCTCGAGCTACTCGAGCAGCAGGCCATAGACCATATAATAGTGCCTGTACCTTTGATGGATGCAGCCCTAATGCTTAGAAGAATAGCCTTGACAACCTCACCGGAGAAGATAACAGTAACAATCTCGTCCTCTTCACCACTTCGCAATACCGTGAACGTGCTAGGGTTTAAAGTCAACGAGTACTTCTATGAAGCTAGCCTCTCAAAGCTGTTGAGCCTCATGTGGAGTACTTGTGGGTCTACCCTCGTATCTAAGGAGAAGAGGCTGATCATCACACCACCCTGCGAGGCCGACCAGCTCGTGGAGGCTGTCGAGAGACTAGTAGTAGACCTCTACAGGCCCCGCATAATAGCATCACCCATAGGGCCCTCATCCGACCTTTACCTTAAACGCCTACAGTTCTATGACCCCGAGGTACTAGCCGTACCTGAGTGCGTTGCACAGAATAGACTAGTGCTCGAGACTCTCGGTATCGAGATATTAAGGCAGGGGGCAGGCTATAGACTATAAGCTAGTGAGGTACCAACTGCTTTAACAAAAAGCTTTTCCTATTGAGGCGCTTTTATTTGCTTCTTGAGAAACTCTAGTGTTTAAGCTGCGGAAGAGTTATAGGTCTACGAGCTCTATAAGCCTGCTTGGCGCCATGGGGTTTAGGGACAGAAGGTAGACCATGGTGAAGCCCCGGGGAGAGGTACGGCGAACCATCTACAGGGCCACCAATAGCCTCTAAAACCTGTGAAAAACCTTAAGGAACAGTAAGCACTACTATGGGGTTCTACCAGCTATTTCGGCTTAATAGAATCAGCCTCAGGCTTTCATCACGATGCTATCCTCAGCCCCCGTCTAGGACATCACCCAACCTACACTAGTTTATTCCGGGCCCTAGGAGGGCTTAGCATTTACGCTCTTTAGGCCTCTAGATCCATACTGTTACAGCTATAATAGCTTAAAGAGCAGCTACGGTCTAGTAGTCCACGCTCTGTATGAGGTTAAGCATATGCTGCAGACTAAGATCCTTGCAGGCGACCCTAATATAGTCTTCCGTAGCACTCGTAGACTTCTAGATCTCGGAGCACACGTGGAGATAGTCTTCCTAATCGTCACAAGAGCTAATGATAGCGAGGACTGTATAGACTGGGTTATCGGCAGGCATCCCGACACGCTAGGCCCACATGCCCCATTACACATCAATAGGTATTACCCTGCAAACAAGTACTATGAGCTTCCAACCAGTATAGGTAAGCTAATATATGCCTACAGGAGGGCGTGGAGCGAAGGAGTAGAATACGTCTATACTAGGCAATACGTCCTACGAGGAATACGGGTACACTAGGTGCCCCAGACGCGGTAAAATAAGTACTTGTAGCTAGGAGCGGCTACAGGCTGGTAGAATACATGGCAAGTGCCCGCGCTGCGGCTACAAGATAAACATTAGGGGTAGGCCTGTCTTCAAGGAACAACCAGAATGGAGCAGCCTCTTCTAGGAGGGCTGCTCTTTTCAAGTACAGAAAAAATGTTTTAGTCCCACTAAACAGTCTAGCTCCTCTAAATAGTGTGGAGGCTTTATGGGTAGGCCTTCAATACCTGTTGACGTATCCATAGTTAGGAGGGCTTGGGCTATAGCATGGCCGCTAATAGTAGGTGAAATGATTGATAGCGTGCTATGGGTTACCGATACTTTCTTCGTGTCGGGGCTAGGCGATGAAGCTATAGCAGCTGTAGGTGCTGGGGGCTATGCGTCCTGGCTCTTCTTCGTGGTAAATAACTTGTTCTTCACGGGGGTTATGGTGCTTGTAGCTCAGGCCTATGGCGCCGGCAGGCTCGAGGAGGCTGGCCTAGTGGTGGGCGAGACGCTTACAGCAGCACTACTGTTCTCTGGCCCGCTTCTCGTGGGAGGCTATTATGCCTCCGGATGGCTTCTAGCCCTAATACTCGGTGCTACAGGTACGGGGGTTTATGCGCTTTCGCTAGGCTATCTCCTTGTAAGGCTTCTAGGCCTACCCGCTGCAGCAGCCATGATGGTGTTTAATGCAAGCTTCCGCGGCGTAGGGTATACTAAGCCCATACTCGTTGCAATGGCCTCCGCCTCGGCCTTCAATATAGTGATGGATCCCCTGCTAATCTATGGGCTTCTAGGCTTCCCAGCCTTAGGCGTAAAAGGTGCTGCAGCTGCTAGTAGCCTAGCACTACTCGTCGATGCATCCATAGAGGGCTTCTTCGCTCGCCGGATACTACCATTCCCTGTTAGGCCCCGACTTCCACGGGGGAGAGCCCTACTATCAATAAGGGTTGGCCTGCCAGCACTCGTGGAGAGGATGGCCTTTACTGCCGGGAACCTAGCATACTTTGGTAGTGTTGCTAGGTGTGGAGAGGATGCTCTAGCAGCTCACACCATAGGGGTGAGAATAGAGTCCTTTGCGTACATGCCTGCCTTCGCCATGGCGACAGCAGCATCCACTCTAACAGGGCAAGAGGTAGGTAGAGGGGATATAGAAGCAGGGTTTAGGGCTGGCTGGGAGGTCGCCAAGACAGCCCTAATATTCATGATTGTTGTAGGGGGCCTCCTAGTAGCTATATCCCCCTACGCTCCGCTAGTCTTCACAAGGACTAGGAGGATAGCCTTCCTCTCCATGATCTACCTTGTGCTAGCCGGAGTAAGCGAGCCAGCACTAGGCATGGTCATGTCGCTTGCAAGCTCTATAAGGGGTGCCGGCAACACCCTTATACCCAGCATAGCTAACCTTGTAGGCTTATACATGTTTAGAGTTGTCCCAGCATACCTCCTACCCCGCTTCATGCCTCCAGGCCTATGTGTCCTCGGAGCCTGGATAGCTATGGACCTAGACCTCTTCCTCAGAACAATAGTATTCATTATACTCTATAAGGGTTTCTTCTACAGGCTAGCGAGAAGGCTTATCTAAGAACCACCATAAGAGGAATACATTGATTTAAAGATATATAAAAGATAGTATTCTCTGTCCAAAGGGGTTCAAGTGGCCTCTACAATAGACTAGCATCTTGTCAGCACAGATGCTTTATACTATAGATAGTGGAACTTTAGCATATAGTTGCAGGGAATCATGGTAGGAGGCTGTGGCATCTTCTACATGATTATTAAGAGTAGGTCGGCATTAGCATATGCAGTAAACTGTATCGGAATTTTACGTGAACTTAGAACCACGGTTAAAAGTCTACACGATATAGTTGAAGACTATGTGTTGGGAGATGCGGTTGAGAAATACTAGTTATTGCTAGTCCTGCAGTTAAAGCACTAATACCTATAGAGCCCGTTTCTAGGAACCTTTTAATAGGCTTACCTTCCCCAGGCACTAGGTATAGTTGGGCATGGAGACAGTATAATAGTGCTCCGAGCTTTATGCCAAAACATTATACTATCCCGGCCTCTTACCTAGCCTATGCAGCCCTCCTAACAGTCTTAGGGGGAACAAGGCTAGCTAGGTTCTGGGAGGGCAATGACTGGCGGACCACGATCTGAGCCCCATAGAGTGGGATCCAATGATGTGACCCTGCGTCGAGGAGCCCCCTTGCCTATCCTGGTGTAGGATCCTTTGAGCATACTAGAGGAGCATGGTATAAGCATAACTAAGAGGAGGATCGTTGTAGGCCTGGTTCTCTTCCTAGTACTAGCTATCCTGGTATACCTGGGCCTACTCTTCATCCTCGGTGCACAGGCTCCCGCAACACCTTATGCTAGCCTAGCCATAGCCTCTTATGCTGCCTCGGTGCTGGCTGCTGAGCTTGTCAGAGGCCTTAGGCTAACTATCCTCTATAAGTGGGTTACAAGTTCCCGTGACCCTGTATCATTAAGGCTTTATGCTAGAGCTTTGTTAGCAAGATTCTCGGGCAACATAGTTTCTGCTCTAACACCTTCAGCCCTAGGCGGGGAGGTTATAAGGGGCCTGGTGGTCTCGGAAGGCCTCAGAGGCATTCCGCGTTTTATAGCGCTAGGCCTCCTAGACGGCCTCTACGATTTATATGCTAACACGATCCTAGCCATCCTCTTAATAGGCTACGTAGGCGCTACTCCTATGAGCATAATAGTGCTTCTACTAGGGCTTGCCGCGTCAGCATCATGGTTGCTTGTCTCACTAGTGTTTTCAGGTAAATGGGCTAGGCCTTCAAGGCTTGTGAGGAGACTTCCCCTAGTAGGCTCCAAGCTTGTTAGAGACGCCTCGAAGATTCTCGTTAAGGGCTTTACTCCTGGGGTTCTGGGGCCTGCATCAACGCTTACAGTAGTGTCATGGCTCGTAATGGCTGCTGGTATGCTGCCCGTGGTAAACCTCTCTTGTAGCCATAGTATAGACTATCCTCATACGCTAGCAATCCTCCTCTACACCTACCTAGCGGGCATAATTCCTCTGCCTGCTGGCCTAGGCTCTATGGACTCATGGCTAGCCTTTACAACATGTCCATCAGCAGCTCTAGTGTGGAGGACTGGGGTACTAGCAGCGCTAGGCATCATGGCTTTAGCCTCGCTACCGCTAGTGCTTGGGAGGTTAAAACTCCTGCTGGAATAGCATTAATTTCGTTAACAATACTTCTAAACATACCTATGAAAAATTATATTAGTCTTGGCTATTAGGGCTTGTCCCTTACGGGTTACAAGCGTGTTAGAAGTCAGTGACGTTGGGGTGAGGGTTGCGGGCAAGACTATTATAGAATCAGCTAGCATCAGGGCTAATGCGGGAGAAATTCATGTAATATTAGGCCCCAACGCCGCTGGTAAAACTACTCTTCTCTCAGCAATAGCTGGGCTACCGGGCTACGAGGTCTTCAAGGGCGACATAGTATTCGATGGTAAGAGCATTACTGGCTTAAAGCTTTGGGAGAGGGCTAGGCTAGGCATAGTTCTAGCACACCAAATACCCCCGAGGATAAGATACGTGAAAGCCTTGATGCTGGTAAACGCTATTAGAAGGATATATGGTGTAGATAGGAGTTACGTAGATGAGCTCGCAGATCTACTTAGAGTTAGGGATCTGCTCGACAGACCGCTCTTCCACGGGCTTAGTGGTGGTGAGCGTAAGAGGCTGGAGCTATTCCTAGTCCTTCTTCAAAGGCCTAGGCTAGCCCTGCTAGACGAGCCTGATAGCGGTGTTGACGTTGAAAGCGTTTACATCATAGCTGATGCTGTACGAAGGCTTGTCGAGGATAAGGCTACAGTACTACTAGTCACTCATACCCAGCTCTTACTTGAAAGGCTCATGGGTATGGGCTTAAAGCTGTATGCCCACGTGCTCCTGGAGGGTAGGATAATGGTGTCAGGGGATGCCTATGAGATAGCCCCAATTATCCTCAAGCAGGGCTTCCATAAAGGGCTTAAGAGGCTGGGGGTGCTATAGGGTATGGTTCCTAGATTCCCATCCATAGTATACGAGAAGGCTAGGAAAGGACTATCTAAACGCTCCCCCTACGGCCCCGACATAGATCTCGACAAGTACTTAGAGAAGCTTGTAGAGGAGGATAAGAGGGTGGGGCAACCAGCGGATATTAGCGAGAGACTTGGCCCGGAGCTAGCGTCTAAGAGCAGCTATATGCAGGTTGACGGCTTGGTAATGCTTAGGAGCCTAGAGGTTCTCAGGGAGAAGCACGGCGTACTTGTAACCGATTCGGGTACAGCCTTAGAGAAGATAGAGTGGGCTAAGAGGTACTTCTGGAGCCTCATCGACCCAGGCCAGGACAAGTATACTGCAGTAACAGCTCTCTACTGGAGGGGAGGAGGCTACTTCATTTACGTGCCTCCAGGAGTTAAGCTCCAAACCCCGATATATGCTTGCCTAGTCATATCTAGGCAGGGCTATCCCCAGATAGTACATAACATCATAGTGGTGGATGAGGGAGCTGAAGCACATATAATAACAGGATGTATGACCTCACGTGGTGTTACTAGAGCCCTTCATATAGGGGTTACGGAAATATACCTAGCCCGCTCCTCAAAGCTCACCTTCACAATGATACACTCCTGGGGGCCAGGCGTCCATGCCAGGCCTAGAACAGCTATTAGGCTGGGAGAAGATTCAAGCCTAGTATACTACTATATCACCTCGAGTAGTGTCGAGAGCCTCCAGTCCTACCCTAAAGCTCTGCTAATGGATGGTAGTAGCTTGATATCAGTATCAATAATAGTTTCACCTGACAAGAGCTATTATGACACGGGCTTCGAGGCCAGGCTATCAGGTAGAGGCTCCTCGGCCCAGCTAATTTCGAGGATCGTGGGCCTAGGCTCATCAATAAATTATAGTAGGCTCCGTATTATAGCTGAAGCCCCCCAGACAAAAGGCTATAGTGAGTGCTCAGGCCTCCAACTCTCCGAGGCCTCAAGAATACATGCCATACCAGAGCTCGTATCCACTACAAATGATGCTGATCTAGGCCATGAGGCTAGCATCGGCAGGATATCGGAGGAAGAACTAGTATACCTCATGAGCAGGGGGCTTAGCGAGGAGGAGGCCCTAAGGCTAGTAGTACAAGGCTTTGTACACGTCGATGTCCCAGGGCTACCTAATCATATCAAAAAGATAATAGATTATACCACTAGGCTGCTCGCCGAAAAGACTATCGTCTAAGCCTCTCCGACGCCTAGAAGTTTATGGACGTGTTTCCTAAACCTCTCCCACCACTCGTAAAGGCCTTTCGCTCCGCTGAGATTATACTTCTCCACCCACTTGTCGAGCCCGGTCTCGGCAGCCATAGAGGCTACCATATCCATGGTCTTCCTACTATCCCATGGGACTGGTTCTGCGCCAGCACGACTCTGATATTCTATTATCAACCTATACATCTTCTTAGCATGCTCCTCTAAGTTGACCTCGACGCCCCAGATGTCGCGGTAGAGCTTAGCCAGCATCCTCTCAGCCCAGCCTCTGTGGAACCTACAGAGCCCAGCATTGTCTATGAGGTACTCATTCAGCGCCCTGCTAAGACTAGTTTCGGCGTGCTCCTCGGGCTCAGCGAACGTCGGGGCATAGTTGGTCCAATACCTTCCAAGCACATAGAGTGGTGCAACCATTCCTGGCGCCCAATAGAGGTTTGGCGTCATGTAGCCTTCTTCGCCGAACGCAGCATAGACTGCTATGTCCTCGAAGCGGGTTTGCAAGGCCTTAACCCTATGCGAGTACATCTCGTCTAGCTTCCTAGCTGCAGCCCTTATACCCTCCTCGGCCACGAGCCTTAGAACCCTATTATCGGCTTCTACTAGCCCTCTAATTATCTTCTCGGCTAAGCTCCTATTCAGCCCACTACACTCTTCGACGCTATAGGTCAGGGGGTCGAAGCAAGGCCTTGAGGGTAATCCTAGCTCGAGAGGCTCTAGTAGCCCACGATGCACGGCATCCAGGAGCCATGAGACTATATGCCCAGCCTCTATAGCGTCCATGCCGAGCGAGTCTACGAGCTCCACGAGCCTAGCCGCATCCTCGAGCCTGAGAATCCCCGAGAGCGGGCCCAGCGCGTTAAATGGCTCATAGTCGGCTTTAATCCCCCTCCACACCTTCTTACAGACAACAGGGCATGGCTCGCCACAAGTATACCAGGGCTTCACGGGGGACTCGAAAACCTCTTTCTGGAAAGGCTTCCAGAAGTTCTCTAGCACGAGGTAGAATATTCTTGTTCTTAGGCTCTTCGAGTAGTAGATCATGTTGTACGCGAATACTGGTATAAGATCCCTATAGTGTACATAGTTTACCCCGAAGGTGCCTCCCGTCTTAAGGCTGGGATCGAACCGGTACTTCTTGGTGGCCGACATTAGTATGCTAGTGTAAGTTTTCCCATACTCCTCCCTTGAAGCTTCTTCGATTATTCTTATATCGGCTAGCCTAGGATTCTCCTTTGAAGGCTCAAAGGCTCCACCGAAGACTATAGCCACTATGCCATGGGCTTGATATAGTATGCTTCCAGCACCGCCACGTGCAGCTGAGTCTACTGCTCCAGGGCTTAGCTCCCCCCTCAAGGGGTCAATAATATCTATAGAGAATACCCCTCCGTGCATCGTTGTAAGAGCTGCTGGCCCGACAACGATTGCTCTAGCCTTCTTCTCCACAAAGAAGTCTCTATACCTATCCAGTAGGTAGAGGGTTAGAGCGAAAACCCCTCTACGCCCTGCATAGCCTGCATAGACCTCTTTAAGCCCATTAATACTCATCCTCTCTATATAGGCTTTTTCGAACCCCTTCTCAGAGCCCTCTAGGAAAATTATGGCGGGCTCCTCTGATCTACCCTCAACTACGAGGCCGTGAAGCCCTGTACGCATGAACTTATAGGCCGCACCACCCATCATACTCGCATGGAGCCCTTTAGTGTGTGGGCTCCTAAATACGAATGCAAGTCTGTGCGTTCCAACAAGCTTGCCTCCAGCGAAGACCCCTCTACCTATAACCACTACGTTGCATGAGTCGTAGATGCCACATTCCCAGCTCCTATACTTCTCTAGGTGAAGCTTCACGCCAAGGTCGAGGGGGCCTAAGATCTCGGGTGGATGGTATTCCTCAAGCTTATAGCTCCCGGTATCCGCGTCGATGAAGAGTACGCGATATACTAGCCTAACATTCACGGCCTAGCCCCTCCACGGCCAGGAGACGTCTAACGGAGGCTCTCTTATCCAGGTTCCCGCTTAGCCCTGCTATAACTATGTTGCCCGAAGAGGCGTGCCTTAGGTGTATTGGTTTTTCAGGCGAGTACTTAAGCAAAAACGTATAGAAGCTTGGGCTAGCTGTACGCTTTCTCTCAAGCATGTTCTTTGATAGCATGCCTCCGATAGCCTTTGGCTTCCCCTGTTCTACTGAGACTAATTAAAGGCTTATCCTCTAAGGCTGTTCTCTAGACCTCTTCTTCCAAGGGCAACGTATACAGCCTTACCCCTATTTCCATGGTCTCCTGGTTACCCCTGGTGACAAGCCCTGGCTCCTCGAAGCCAATTTTATACCCCAGTAGCTCCACCTTTTCCCACCTTCTCTAACAGCCATACGAGTAATCAAGTTATTTTACCTCATTACCTCGAGTGTGTACCCCTCGTCATGGTATCCCAGTCGGCTAGAGTTTTCCTTAAGTTGGTCTGTGGGTACAAGCACAGGATTAAGGTCAATAAGCCTCTTTACAAGCCATGTTGAGGTTTTCCATCAAGGGTTAGAAAGGAGCTGATGCCTCATTTTCAAGATAATCTTCCTTAGCTAGTACTCTATTAAGCCTGTTGAGCCTCGATAAATACTACTCCCCCTTCACGGCTTCTCCGTATGTCTCGATGAGTAGTCTAGTTCCTAAGGCTGCTAGTATAGCTACCACGAGCTGTACTATCACTGGCAATAGGCTCATGGCTCCAGGCCTTGCGAGCACGAGTATGGTCTCAACCGGTGCTTGGAGATAGTTATATAGTAGGGATAATGCTACTGCTATGATTGCTGCGGCTAAAGAGTATACTATGGCGGTCTTCTTGGAGCTTGCTAGTACACCTACTAGGACACCAGCTAAGAGGGGCGCTAGCCCTGCAGCCAGCCCTATGGGTATAGGCATTGCTAGTATAGCTATATCGAGTACTGCAGCGCCGATAATATAGGCGGTAACCACGGCTATACGTGTCACTGTTATCACCCTCCTATGGCTATGAGCTTGTCGACGGCTATATCGGATAACTTGTTGGGCTCATCATCTAGTCTTATGGCATGGTATGCTCCACGGAGCCAGCTGACGAACTGATTGTCGTAGTATGGGCTGAAGGGTGATCCGCTATCACCACCGGGTATGACTATTAAGCCTGTAGCGCCTGGCGAGAGGTCGGCGATAAACCTCACGCTAGGTCCATGGCTAACCCCATTGCCTAGGCCTATCATGGGTGCCACGTTCACGGTGAAGGGGCCTCCAGGGGCTTCGAGGGGCTTATAGTTTAGCCATGGTAGTATGGATCCAAGGATATGCTCTGCTCTGATCATGTGAGCCTTGCCCCATATCCAGTCCTCAACCTTCCTTGTCCTATAGAAGTTCTCCAAATACTTTATGGCGTCCTTGAAGCTATCGATAGCTATCCTGGTTAGATTGCTTGTGCCCGCTATCTTCTCTAGATACCAGGTGTCCCCCTGTAGTGCCCTAGAGAACACATATTCGAGGATCTCTAGGCGTAGCAGGTGCAGTATCTCATCATAGCCGAAAGGCATGCCAGCCTTACTCGCTAGCCTACCCCAGAGCTTCTTGAGCATCATGTAGGCCCATGCATAAGCTATTGAGGGCTCAGGCCTATTAGCATCCATGGAGTAGTTGGTTTCTTCAGCCCACTTTCTCAGCATTGTTAGTGCCTTATCCTCTACCTCTCCTAGCCCTGAGCTAGGCATCGTCTTCAAGAGTATGCCTAGGACCTGGCGTAGTGCCGCGCTATGGTAGTCCATTTGTATCTCCTTCATATCATTCACGCTTAACTTGTACCTCTTGAGCTTGGATACTAGCATTTCGTTTATCCTCATCCACCTATAGCTGTCCAGGAAGCTCCACTGAAGATACATACTATTATTACCTGGTAGGTACGAGTAGCTTATCATGTTGTTAGCCGTAGCCACGTAGCCCCAGCTAGGATTGAGTAGTCTCGGCAGCATGTAGAAGGGTATGTATCCTATCCACTCCCCCTCTCCACGACTCCCATTATAGGGTAGGAAGCCTGTATTAGGCACGACTACGCTGCCCCTAGGAGTCTCTAGCTTTACTAGCGGTAGCCTTGTCCTAACAGGTACTAGGCCTACAGGAGCGTAGAGGATGTTACCCTTCGCGTCAGCTACTACTGCGTTCTGTATCGGGCTATAGAAATAGCGCTGGGCCCTAATGAAGTCCATGACGCTCCTGGCATGGTCTATAAGGTATGCCCATACGGCTACTGGTGACGGTATAAGCGTAGTAGCTTTGACGGCGAGCCTATAAGTCTTATTACCTACCTGGAACTCTACGATCCTCCCATGCACGGTCTCTAGTATGGTTATACTCCTCTCTTCCAGCCCCTTGCCAGTCCTAACCAGTATTTTCTCAACATGCTTCTTGGGCTCAAGCCACTTACCCTTATAGAAGTACTTGCCATTCTTCCAGACATAGTAATAGAGGTCCACGACGTCTATCATGCTATTCGTGAAGCCGAAGGCGACGTCCTTATTCCTGCCTATTATTATGAATGGTATCCCGGGGAATGCTACTCCATACACGTTTAGCCCAGTATCTCTCGCCACTAGATGAGCCTCGTACCATACTGGTGGCACGGAGAGTGCTAGGTGAGGGTCATTGGCGAGTAGGGGGTAGCCCGTCCTAGTATGCATGCCATGGACAACCCAGTTGTTGGAGAACCATTGCTCACCTGGTTCTAGCCCTATGAGCCTAGCAGCACTATAGGCTAGCTTAAGGTATCCTTCAAGTAGAGGCCTCATGGCCTTCAGGTTAACATAATAGTCTAATACCATGGCGTCGCTAGGCTCGGCTATAGGTGGTTCACCAGCAAACTCCTCGCCAAGACTATGGTTGGTGTAAACCTCGCTTACATCAGCTATAATCCTCCTACCTAGCTTATCTAGCCAGCCAGCATAGTCTAGGTATAAGCCTAGCACCCAGCTGCCAGCATAGCTCGCTACAAGCCCCCATTCTAAGTCGTCGATGCTAAAGGATAAGCCATAGTCCACTAGCTTCGCTATAGCCATGCAGTCCTCCGGGCTCCAATGGTCAGGCTTAACACCCAGTATACGATACTCTAGGGGAAGCTTACCCGTAGAGAGCATGTGGTCTATGCACTGGTTTACACCCTGGGTGAACGCCTCTATAGCCTCAACCGTCCTAGCAGCAGCCTTATCTCCCTGCTCTGCTAGCTCTCTGATGAGCCTCCATGAGGCTCTAGCCACATCACCTAATCCCAGCATCCTCATATATTTATCTACATTATAGGCTGGCTCCCCTAGGATTTCTGATAGCCTGCCATAGACGACTCGTCTCTGGAAGTCCATCTGCCACAACCTATCACAAGCCTGGATGTAGCCGAAGACCTGGAATACGTCCCTCTCATAGTCCCCGTAGATGTGTGGTACTCCGTACTTATCCCATACAACTATCACTTGCCCTCTAAGCCCCTCGAGGTTGATTTTGCCAGTAGGCCTCTTCGATGCTATGCCCATCGACCAGAGCCCTTTGAGAGGCTCCGAGAAGAATGCTAACACCCTACCAGTTGGTGTCAAGAGGAAGAACGCGGTGGGGACTATGGCTAGGATTATGAGGATGAAGCCTGCAACCGCCTTGAGGGTCTTCAAAACCTATCCCACCAAGGAGACACTAGGCTATGGTGAAGCAATAAAAACTCTCCTCATGCGGCTCATTCGATTCCTAGCTAATAGTCTCTACGACTAGGACGTCTATGCCATGGGCTAGCGAGACTACTCGTGAAGAGACGCTGCCTATGAGAAACCTCTCTACCTTGCGTAGCCCCCTCCTGCCTACAACTATTAGGTCACACTTGTTATCCCTAGCATAGTCTACGAGGGCTTGTGCAGGATCACCCTCGATAACATCATAGCCTATATTATCGTAGGCACTAATCTCGCGTAGCTCTCTGAGGAGGCCCTCCAACCTCTTCTTGGCGTCTTCGACAACTGGTGCTAGGTTTAGCCTTATTGGCATCATATATTCTCCTAGCATGACAAGTGGATTGGGTACCACGGTCACTATGGATAATCTAGCCGAGAACTTCTTGGCAAGCTCCAAGGCCCTGCGCACAGCCTCCCTAGAGGCATTACTTCCGTCAAAGCCTACAACTATGCAGCTGTAAACCACTACCTGGCACCTCCAGAGGGTCTAGCCGAGGCTACAAGTATAAGAGACTGCCTATTACAACTAGCCCTTGGGCTCTAGCATGGCAAGGATAGCCCTTCTTTCAGGAGGCAAGGACTCGTTCTATGCTGCTAGCATGTACTGGCCCCCAGACATAGGGCTCATCCTAGACTATGACGCGCCAATAGCCAGCCCCCACCTAGTAAACTTGTCAAAGACCATTGAGACCCTAAGGCTCGCCGGCCTCTCTAGGATCCTTGTCCTCCACCTGCATAGGGGGAGGGAAATGAAGGATCTTATTAATGCGTTAAGAATGCTTAACGCTACAGAGATCATAGCGGGAGACGTGTATATAGAAGATCACTTGAAGTACATGGAGTCAGTAGCCTCAGAGGCTGGGGCCAGGCTCAGAGAACCCCTATGGGGAGCTGACCCCGAGGAGCTAGCCTACAAGATTTTCCTCGACGAGGGCTACCAAGCCCTAGTGATAGGGGCTATCCATAGACTATCCCACTGGCTGGGGAGAAGCCTGGACAAGAACATCATCGCCATGTTTGTGGAAGAGGCTAGGAAGCTTGGCCTCGACCCTCTAGGAGAAAATGGCGAGTACCATACAGTACTTCTAAGGACTCCTCTTCACCGGAAGCAGCTGGGGTATAGACTAGTTGATAGGATCTATGAAGCCAACCACGTCATGCTTAGATTAGTGTAATAGGGGTTTTAGGGGGGTGTGCCCCGCCTGACCGGCCTGCCTCATCGCATGCCAGCGGCGTCTCAGCAGGTGTGAGACCGGCGGGGCCAGGTTAATAGAATATTTTCCTTTATCCTCTAATAGTTATTTTTCCCTCTTAGCCTCCTGTCCACCCAGCAGTATATAAGGGTCTTTTATGCACTCGATCTCGATGATTATGTTGTCTAGTGATGGGATTACTGGCTTAAGCTCTATGCATGCTACGAGCTCGAGGACCTGGGGCTTATGCCTCGACTTCAACGGCCTAATTAGCGTTATTTTGTCATTATCCACTCCCTGTACACGTGCTCTCCAGACGTATACGGCGCCTAGTTCTACCCCATTCCAGTTAGTCGATTCTATTACGAGTGGCCTGCAATGTGAAGCTAGCTCCCTCCAGTCGGTGTCACTATCTATGTTAAGTGTGCCGGGATAGGGGTCGCAGCCTAGTATCTCTCTAAACTTGAAGCTATAGTACGGGTGTGAGACGTACTTACCCCCTACTCCTAGGCCTTTAACCAGCTTGCCCCTGATAATGATAGTATTTTTCTCGCTTGTCAAGCCCCTAACCACCTCATTATAGCATACTATTCCCTGTTCGTGTCCAGACGCCCCTACTCTGCCACTACTAGGATAATTACTATTCCTCCTGGAGGCTGGGAGCGAGCACGTACTGATATTATACCTCTACAAGGATCTAATATGGTCGAGGGCCTCGTCTTGGCCGAGAAGATCCCCGTAATGGAGAAGGTTAGTGCAAGGGTTATTGGGGTAAGGCTTCCCAGGGCTGGCTCCAGGTGGCAGGGGAGTCTGGTAGTAGAGGCTTTTGGTAAGAAGCTAGGCCTTCTAATGCCAGGCTCTATAGCTCGATGGCTTTCTCCAGGGGAGCGTGTAAGGCTCCAGCTACTGAACGAGCCAGAGGATATAGATGGGATTCTAGTGGTGCCACGTGAGGGGTTTAGGCTCTGGAGGATATGGGATGGGGAGGAGGTGGAGGTATGGCCTCCATGGAGCAAGGAGGTTAAGCTTCCCCGTTCAAGCCCACTCACTGGTAGAGTAGTATACGAGTATCATGTCGTCGCGAGGGAGGCTGTCAGCGAAGAGGACTACATGAGTATCGTGGAGCTCGAGCAACACCATTACGCTAGTAGGGAGGAAGTTGTAGCCATATGGAGATGCCCTATCTGTGGCAGGTACTTTGAGTCCAACATCCAACCAGTCTGCCCGGTGGACAAGGTCCCGGCTAAGCTACAGGAGGTTAGGGGTAGTATCCCTGCCTCAAGGTTCCTCATACTAGAGCTAGCCTTGAGGAGACCCTATGAGCCTAGAGTGATAGGCTACGTCAGGGTTGACACTCCTATACCCCTAATGCATAGAAGGATCCCGGCTGATGGAGGAGAGAAAATAGAGAAAATGATAAGAGAGAAGGTATTCCCTAGGGACTGGTTCCATCCAACGTTCTGGCCCACAGCGGTTGCAGCTAAGAGAAACATTATTGCTAGGTATAAGCAGCTTGCCTCCTTCTACCAGAGCAGGAAGATAGCTAGGGCAGCCGTAGGGGAGGAGATCGCCGAGGAAGCCCTTCGTAGAGCTAATACGGCTGCGGCCAGGATAGCGAGAGTAGTAGTTCACCCAGACTATAGAGGCGATGGCCTAGGTGTCTTGGCTGTAAGGCTGGCATTAGAGTGGATAAGAGAGCGTAGGATACCTGAGATGAAGAGGAGAAAGCATATCGTCGAGACAATAGCCCAGATGGCTAGGTTTAACCCCTTCTTCGAAAAAGCAGGCTTCTACTACATGTGGGATACTGCTAGTGGTAGGCCCGTGCTAATGTACCCTCTCTCCCCGGAGGCTCGTGCGAGAATAGAGGATTTCCTTAGGAGGGACCCCTACGCCTCAAAGCATGCTGGTAGGCTCTATAAGCCGAGGTATGGTGGCATAAAGCCTCTCGAGTCGCCGGTTAGATTGGAATCAATCACTAAGAAGTATAATAGCCTTCTCGAGGTCTCTAGGCTGCCACCAGAGATCCAGGAGGTCTTGAAGGCTTTTGGAGCTGAGAAGAGGCTTATAGAGAAGTATATACTGAGAGACGTAAGCCTAGAGATAAGCCCGGGCGAGATAGTAGCAGTGGTAGGCGCATCAGGTGCAGGGAAGACAACACTATTGAGGATGATAATCGGCGGTATTCTAGGCATCAAGGACCCGCACTACAAGCCTGACGAGGGACGTGTTGTAGCCCCCTCTACGGCGAGGCTGGAATACCTGCTCCCCGGGGAGCATGAGCCCGTCTTCGGCCACGAGACCCTTCTAGAACATATATATAGGCGTACAGGCGACGTCTATGCGGCCATCGAGGTTCTAAACCTCGTTGGCCTCTCTGACGCCATATTCTATAGAGCTAGGTTCAACGAGCTCTCCACAGGGCAAAAGGAGAGGGCCAAGATAGCATCACTATTGGCCTCTAGGCCTAACATCCTAGTCGTAGACGAGCTAGCAGCCCATCTAGACACGCTTACAGCGCAAAGGCTTGCCCGTAGACTTGCGAGGCTCTGCAGGGAGCATAGGATAACACTCATAGCATCCACGCACAGGATGGAGGTGGTTAGGGCTCTAGAACCAGACAAGGTGGTGATGGTGGGCTATGGCACTGTAACGGTACTTGGAAGAGAAGAGTACGAGGCCATACTGCTATAAAGCCTTTCTCGGAGCAGGAAAAATTATGTCCTTCGGGAGAAATCCCTTGCCCTCAGCTCATCCATGACCTTCATCTGCCTGTTCATCTCCCTTCTCATGCACCCACCAAGGCTCTTGGCCATAGCTATCAGTAGTCCTAGGCCAAAGGATACGTCGGGGTCACGTAGGGCGGAGAGGAGCCCCATAAGCCCCACTGGCTTTGCGTTTGATAGCCTTCCTGGATCCATAGACTCGAACACGCAGTGTGTCATTAGCTGTATGGCTGGCTTATACTTCCATGGATCAGCCTCTCTTACGCCATCGAGGAAGGCTTGTACTAGGGCTAGCGCGTGTAGTGTTCTCTGGTCGGTAAGCCCTTGTAGTATCTCCTCGTACTTCTCGGCCAATACTACTAGCATGTCGAGAAGCCCAGACTCCTTCAGCCTATAGGCTATCCTCGCTAAGTCCTCTAACGCCTTATCTAGCTCGGGCTTCGAGAGTATATCCTCGAAGGTTTTCGCCTCATGCTCTGAGGCCATATCCATCAACCTCTAGAGGTGTACTTGCAGCTTAAGCGCATTTATCCAGGACTTATAGAAACTATATTTGACTAGCTTTAGGAAGGGATGGGTTAAAGCCATGTAGGGCTTTATGGAGGCCTTCCCTCCTCCAGCAGGCTTTACATCAAACCCTACAATACCACCTGTTATACCGAAGTCTAGGAAGAATGTGAGTGTCTCCGGGAAGGGGTTCTCTCCTGTAACCTTACCTGCTACCTCGCTAGCTATAGTGTCAGCCACGCTTGCCGCAGCATAATGGACTGGTACACCGGCGAAGACCATGTGTATGCTTGGTAGTGCTCCATCGGTTGGTATGAAGACGTTATCGTATTTCGGTGATCTGAAGGTGGGAAAGCTGGTCTCTATGAATCTCGGATCCTCCTTCCACACTAACGGTGTTTCCTCGAGGGGTCTTGGAGGCCTCGGTGGTGGGGTGGCTATGAGTATATCGTATTTGAAGCCTTCCCCGCTCTTCAAGTAGATTTTCTTCTCGCTTGGCTCGACCCTGTCGAGCTTAGCCCCAAAATAGTATTCTACGTGGCCTAGTAAGCCATGTATCTCCATCACGCTTCTTGCTACGTCGAAGAATCTCTGCATTGCCTGGTCTAGCGGAATGGGATATAGTAGTTTGACCCTAGTCTTTTCGACGACCCCCCTCCTCCTAGCTAGCGTGAGTAGCTTAGCAGCAACCTCGAACGCGTAGCCCGGGCAACGGTATGGAAACTCGGGTACGAGCACTATAACCTCTCCTCCATTAAACCCTGCTAGCGCATCCCGCATCTTAAGCGCATCTTCCAAGCTATAGTTGTTGTAGGCTGATGATAGGCCGGGGTACTCGTCCCAGCCATAACGTGTACCCATGCATACTACTAGGTAGTCGTAGCTTAGCGGCCCATTCTTCTCGAGAACGAGGCTATTATTATCTGGATCTACCTTCACGACTCTATCCAATAATAGTCTTACCCCTATCCTCTCAGCAATGTCCTTCAAAGGCGCTCTAGTATCATCGGGCTCGGCATCCCCGAAGGCTACGTCAGTAAAGAATGCTGGCATGTAGTGGTACTCGTCCTTAGATATTAGTGTCACCTCTAGCTGGGCTTCATTTCTTCTCACATGCTCCATGACCCTTTTAGCGAAAACGAGGCCACAGACTCCTCCACCAATAACGGCTATCCTCTTAGCCAAGGCCCTCTAGCCCTCTACTATGCAGTTACAAGGTAGTTAGATGATGAGCGGCTATGACTGGTTGGAGTCTATTCGTACAGTTTTGACTTAGCCTTAATTAGGGATTAAACCTTGTCCCTGCCTGCAACATGCCATGTTTTTTGTATTAGCGTGATTTTACGGAATCCATCCCAGGTGTGGCTCGTTAGAGCACGACTAAGCCCCCTTAAATATAGCCCAAGAGGGGTCTTAGCCTGGCTGAGCTCGTAGAAGTCTTCCAGCTTTTTAGCCGTGATAAGCCTCTCTATACCTCAATGAACTTGTTAACGATAGCGTACTCTATCACTTAGCTTTCCGGGGTCGAAGACTACTATGCCAGCATTAGTAGCCTTCCATGGGCAACTCCTTACCTCCAGCCATAGCCTCCATGTAGACATAGAGCCCGTCTCTCCAACGGCCTCTCCTAGCCCTGGCAACCCCTCTCTCTCACCTAGCCACATATTCTTGCGAAGACACGTAAGCCCTCGAGCAGGGCTAGCCTCCCACCCGCAGCTATCCTACCAGCTCCAGGCATCACATGAGGTTTAAGGGCTTTCTTGCAGCATTGTCCCTACTCGTGGTGAAGGAGGCCATGGACGCCCTGGCTCCTCCTCGGCTATAATGTCTAGGGGTGGGCCTCAGGAACCCCCTATCTGTGATCATGCTTCTTCCATCATGCTCTCGCCTACGAGCTGGGATGACCCCCTGTATACGAGACGACCATGTTTTCTCATTCCAGCCCCCTTTAAGGAAATCCTCTCAGTCCACTTCTACATCCTTCCCAGGGACACCCATGTAGGCACTAGGCCGACCTGCCTCCCCAGTTATCGGGGTCGAGCTTAAATCATAATTACCTATGACGAGGCTAGTCAAGCCCTGTGACAGCCCCAGCATATTGTTAAGGCCTTGGAGGAGGCGGGCCATCATGAACTTATGCCCATAAGGCGAGTGCTACCATCATGTAGTCAGCGTCAATGGCTTCTTCGGTCTCGCTCACAGCCACTCTGCCTGTATGCTCTATGGCCCTGCCCCGTGCAGCTGCCAGCTCCACACCGGGTTTCCAAGCATCATCCACCACGTGCCTCTTCTCCATCGGTAGCCCGGCATGCAGGATGCCCGGGGGCTCACGCACCCGAGGAGGGATTAAAAATACCCTGGCCCGGCTCATAGCTAGACGGGTAGCTAGGGCCATGGATGACCGTGATAAGGTTCTACTAGTTGGGGGGCTTCATAGGCTTCGTGATGGGGCAATCCTATCCACAATAGGCTTCTCCCTAATATTCTTCTCCTCCATATCCTTCATACTGATGTGGGGTGTTGTGAAACCGCCTATGGCGTTTATCCATGTATGGACAGACTCCATGCCCCATCCAGAGCCGGGTCCATTCCCTCACCCAGGTATCATGGTAGCTAGTATTATTGGTGTTTTACTGGCTGTCCTAGCCGGCCTAGTCCTACAATTAGTGGCCTTCTTCATATGGCTTGGTGCTTCCCGCCTACTACGCGACTACGATCCTAATAGGCTAGGCCTAGGCTATACCGGCATGATGCTGGAGTTGGCTGGCTTCATTGTGCTCATAGCTGGTATGCTAGCTGCTATAGTGATGGGCTTCCAGGGAGCCCCCATAGCCGGTGTAGTGCTCATGGCCTCGTTGTTTCTCGGTGGAGTGTTGGTATTCATAGGCATAATATTCTTTGGGGTTATGCTTCTAAGGCTCCCCGAGGTAGAGGGGGTTGACCCGGGCTTCAAGGCCGCTGGCATACTCTTCATACTGTCTATAATCCCGGGTATAGGCCTCCTACTAGCCGCCGTCTCTGCTATACTAATTTACATGGCCTCCAGCCGTAGCCTTGCAAGGCTACGAGGCACAGGCTACTAGATGGACTCAAGCCTCCTTATCATGTCGGCTGGCAGCCTCCAGCCCATCGACCCAACTATCTCTCTCAGATGCTCCATGGACTCGGTCTTGGGTATTGCTATGACCCTTGGCCTCGATATGAGGTAGTTGAGGGCTACCTGGATAGGCGTCTTGCCCACCTCCCTAGCCACGGCTCTAACGATAGGGTGGTTTGCCACAGCCCCTCTCTCTAGAGGGGTGTAGGCCTGGATTGAGACGCCCTCCCGTATAGCGTAGGCTAAGAGCTCTCTTTCGGCCCATTTGTGGAGGACGCTGTAGTGGACTTGATCCACGACTATCTCAGCCCTCCTAGTAGCTGATAGAGCCTCCTCTAGCTCCCTCCTCCCGAAGTTGCTCACGCCTATGTACCTTGCATAGCCCTTCTCGTAAACTACCTCGAAGTTCCTAACCTGTTCTTCTATCGAGAGGCTCGTATTAGGCCAGTGTATGAGGAATAGGTCGACGCTCTCCACCCCCAGCCTCCTTAGGCTAGCCCTAGCAGCTTTCTCGACTTCATCCCTAGAGTACAGGTGTTCTGGCAGCATCTTCGTTGTTATGAAGACCCTGCTCCTCCCAACCCTCCTTGCAACTCTTCCCACGAATTCCTCGGCACGGCCTGCACCATACATCTCAGCGGTATCTATATTATCTATGCCTAGCTCCACGGCCTGTACGAACACCTCCTCAGCAACCCTATAGTCTCTTATGGCCCACGTCCCAAGCCCTATAGCGGAGACGGTCTCCCTGCCTATAGGCTTACGATCACTAGTATCAATAGGCAGGCTCACGGCCATCCTCGTTTCAGCCCCCCTCGACGCTGCTATACTGGGGTATCCTCCTGGGTCTTATTATTGGCTTAGCCCAGGTGGATGCGAGGATCCATGCAACCGAGGCCGCCCCGGTCACGTAGTTGCTTATAGCCATGCCCAGCCATAGGCCTGTCGAGGCCATTCCTAGCACGTATGCTAGCAAGTAGCTTAGTGTTATCCTCAGCCCCCACAGCCTGACAACACTTACTATTGACATAAAGAGCGTGTGCCCGCTAGCCCTAGCCACGGCATTACCTAGCATGAGGAACTCGAAGAACAGTGCGCTCGGGGCGAAGATTAGTATCATCCTCGACGCCTCGGGGAAGACTATTGGGTCGCTCGTGAACAAGGCTATGAAGGGCCCCCTCGCCAACACGACGAATGCAACTATGGCGGCTCCAAGTAAAGCTATTAGCCCTAGGCTTAGCCTCGCAGCCTTCTTAGCCCTATCAATAAGCTCTGCTCCAAGGCTCTGTGACACTATTATCGAAGCCGATCTAGCCAGCGGCATCAACACTATCCTGTCAATACTTAGAAGGGCCTGGCCTATAGAGTATGCTGCTGCAACAGCAGTGCCTAGACCAGCGACAATCCCCGCCATGACGCTAAAGCCTGCAGCGGTGGCAAGCTGCTGGCCTATAACTGGAGAAGAAACCCTCATAGCCTTAGAGACTATGCTCTTCTCTATCCTTAGGTCCTCGAGCCTCACCCTCAGCCCATGCATGCCCCTGGCCAGAGCATAGAGAACGTATCCCGTTACACCAACATTCGAGACTAGGGTCGCGATGGCGGCACCTGCAACCCCTAGGCCCACCGGGGGGAATATTAGTATGGGGTCTAGGATCACGTTGGCTAGCGTCGACGCTAGCCCCAGCTTCATCGGGGTACGTGTATCCCCTAGAGCGTTTAGCCCAGTAGCATAGAGCATGAAGATGTAGAGGGCTGGTAGTCCGGCAACAATTATCGATATATATGTTGATGCTAGTCCGGCTATGTCGCTGGGCATTCTCGTGAGCCTCACATAGACCGGGGCCAAGAGTTCAGCGGCTATAGTGACGGGCACCCCTATGGCTAGGAACAAGGCAAGTATGTTACCATAGGCCTTCGAGGCACTCCTATAGTCCCCGGCACCCACGTACTGGCCTACGAGAGCCGAGACGGAGGCTGATAGGCCGAAGCCAACAGAGTTGAACAGCATCATGAACGGCCAGGAGAGGGCTGGGGTTCCTAGTGCGGCTGCGCCAAGCCTGCCAAGCCAAATAGTGTCGGCCAACTGGTATAGGGAGTTAATGCTAGCAGTTACGACCATGGGCCACGCGAGCCATAGTATGAGCTTAACTAGGCTCTTCTCATACAAGACCCTCTCACGGTACCTCTGGGCTCTTGGCGGCCCATACCCGTGCGAAGCCATAGCCGACACTCTAGTGGAGAAAGCTTGTACAGCTACATAGTCAAAGCTGCAAGTGGGACTAATAAGGATGCTGCCCCAGGGGGTGGAGTAGCTGGGATGGGGACCGCCTGAGCCTACCGAGCCATGAGGAGCCCTTGCACTCTCCGACGTACAAGCCTCCTCATAGCCCATGTAAGCTGGAAAGAAGTAGGGAGGGCTATAGCGTCATTGCCTCCTCATAGCGGATAGAATACTGCGGCTTACTGCTTCCTCGGCCTCTTTTTGCATCGCTTGTTGAAACATCGTCTTAACTAATTCTAGTAAGTAATCCTTAAATCCATGTATTGGTGGCTATGTGTGCTGGGATCCCTTGAGCCTAACGGTTGTCGTCGGTGGGTTCTTCGGCGACGAGGGTAAGGGCAAGGTAGTCTCCTTCTTGTCTCTTAAGGAGAAGCCAGCGTATGTCGTCAGGACTGGTGCTACTAATGCAGGACATACAGTAGTCTACAAGGGTAGGCGTTGGAAGCTACGTGCCGTCCCAAGCGGCTTCGTGGAGCCCTCAGCAAGGCTCCTCATAGCTCGTGGAGCCCTTATCGACCTAGACGTCTTTCTTAGAGAGGTCGAGGAGACAAACACCCTTGGAAGGATATGGATGGACTATAGGACTGGAGTGATAACTAGGGAGCATGTGGAGAGGGAGAGGAGGAACAGCCACTTATCCTCCAAGATAGGCTCTACGCTGACGGGAGTAGGCGAGGCTATGTCTGATAGAGTGCTTAGGAGGCTTAAGCTAGCCGAGTCGTACAACGTCTTGCACGAGAGGGGGTTGCTCGCAGACACCCAGTCCATGCTCCTCGAGGCTCTAGAGGCCGGGAAGAGTGTACTGGTCGAGGCCAGCCAGGGCTACTGGCTAAGCCTGTACCATGGCACATACCCCTATGTTACAAGCAGGGATACCTCGGCTTCGGCAGCCCTTAGCGAGATAGGGCTAGGCCCCCGACACGCCTCGAGGATAATCGTGGTATTCAAGTCCTATGTCACAAGGGTTGGTGGAGGCCCATTACCGGGCGAGATCAGCTTCGAGGAGGCCGTGAAGAGGGGGTGGGTGGAGTATGCTACTGTTACTGGTAGGCCTCGCCGCGTGGCACCATTCAACTACGAGCTAGCTAGGAGGGCTGTGAAGGCTAACTCGGCCACAGAGGCTGCTATAACCAAGCTCGACAAGCTATTCCCCGGGACTACCTGCAAGAAGAGATGGGAGGAGCTGCCGAGAGAGGCCAGGAAATGGGTCGAGCAAGTCGAAGATGAGATCGGGGTCCCTGTGACAATGATAGGTACAGGCGAGGAGGCAGAGTGCATGATCTATAGAGGGCAGGGTTAAGAGGGTGGTGCTAATGGCTAGGGACTACGATGTAGCTGTTGTAGGCGCTGGCCCCGCAGGCCTCTTCGCAGCACTCGTAATAGCATCCGTGGCCAAGCATCCAAGGACCATAGTCTTTGATGCCGGGCTGCCGCTAGAGGCCAGGCATTGCCCGCTGAGGGAGAAGCTACCTGGGCTTGATATAGCGAAGTGCGTTTACTGTAAGCCTTGTAGGCTCCTGCAGGGTGTTGGGGGTGCAGGAGCCTATAGTAGCGGGATCATAAACCTTAGGCCCGATATAGGTGGTGACCTGGATAAGCTGCTGG
>JBEVCE010000025.1:0-13782 GCA_040514295.1 Pyrodictiaceae archaeon
GTATTGTATGTTATTCTTATCAACATAATTTATAAATATTTGTGTTATTTAGGCTGAAAATGGGAACGCTATATTGGTAGGGCTCGGAAATATAGTATCAAGTTTATTTGTACTCTCCTTCCTATTAGCCCTAGGCCAGTTATTTTATGACGTTGCTGGGATAGCTACGGGGTTACGTTATAGAAGGCCAGGTATTCCCGATATAGCGTCTTTTGCATCTCTCATAGCCTTGTCATTAGCTATAATAGCATATTCCATCATTATTATCCCTCAACATCTAATGGTTCTTTATACTGTATTGTCTGCAAGCATCTTCCTCTCAACTAGGATTATGACGACTAAACAGGAAAGAATGGAGTTAAAACGTATAATCTTGGCTGATCTAGTAGTGTTAATCCTGCTTGCTCTCGCGCTGGCCTATTGGGGTGTTGCCTTGATCTATGATCCAAGGGGAGGAGTGGTTCTCTCGATACTTGTTCCCATATTCTTGGGTTTATGTGGGGGCTCGTTGCTTGTAATTTTATTACCCTCTTCTAGTCATGGTCCTCATAAAGCGTATGAAGCGTATAAGATAATGCTCCTAGTAGTCTCCATGACTGGTACAATAGTGGTTAGCTTATGGTCTCTCTTATACACAAGCTATATAGGTGGTATGACCCCCCTACCTTTGGGAGCCATATTTTTCTCTAACTTTCTAGTAGCGCTAGCCCTTTTAAAACCTAGTTTTCTAAGATCTCGTGACGAGCTTGCATGTCTCCACTCACTGTCATCAAGCATAGCATATATGTTCATGGTTGCCTACTTATCGGGTCTCATAAACTCCTTTGTGTATCATTTACTAATCCCAGGCATTGAACAATATCTTCTCATTAGTGTTCTTGCCCTAATCATACTATCTCCTCCCTTTCTTAAACTATATAGGAATTACAGTGCTCTTTACAGCTTATTAGCTTCTGGTGATGTCAGGGAACTAGCTGCTGTAGTAATATCAATTATGCCTATGATTTACTTACCTATAAGATTATTGGTAGCTATTTCCGAGATGGTCTTAGCTGACCTAACTGTTTTGGTTGTTCTGGGCTTAATGTACATGATTATATTCGTGAAAGAGAAGCGTACTCTAAGCTTCTACGTCTCAACGCTTATAGTGGTACTAACTAGTCTAAGCCTTCTTTCGCCAGTAATAGGTCTGGCAAATGCAAAACCG
This sequence comes from Pyrodictiaceae archaeon, assembly GCA_040514295.1. GTDB lineage: Archaea > Thermoproteota > Thermoprotei_A > Sulfolobales > Pyrodictiaceae > JBEVCE01. Next base: position 1,208 of record JBEVCE010000025.1, read on the forward strand.
GTAACAGCAAAAGTCCTGGCCGTAGAGCCCGGAGAACCAGTTATGGTGTCTCCTAATCCGCTTGTCGCTCATGGGTTCTTTCTAGTCTATGGCGCGCTTAAAGGTTATAAGCCAGCAATAGCAATATTAATTAGTAACGTTACTGCAGAAGAGGCTGCCAAAAGACTATCGACTATAGGGATGCTACGCTCCATATTTGAGAATATGGGTGTTAAGGATCCATACAATATTAGTACGGTAACCCTGCCTAACCGTTTACCCTCGATGATCATAGAGGTTGAGTGGAATGGTAGGATACTTAAAGCATACGTTAACCCATCAGAACTACTAGCCAAATGCCGTGTAGTAGTACGTCCTTACTCTAAGGCTTTTCTAGTAACTGGCATTATAGCTGTAGGTTCTATTCAAGGGATGAGCACAAGGAGAGTTCTAGAAGACTATTTGAAGCTATACCTATGGATGGTTTCAAGGCCAGAATATAGTAGGGAGAATACAATAGTTTATTCTATATATGCCGCTGAGCTGGCGTCTTGGTGTCTTGTAGGCAGTCTTGGTAAGACTTTTACATTGATGCTTAATATACTTCCTAATGCCGAACTCCCTGTTAAAAGGATAATAGTCTTTCTAGGCTATGACTATACTGTTATTCTACCGTTAATAGCTTTAGTACTATTTCTATTCATAGCGTTTCATAAGAGACGTGGCTAAGAACTCCTCCCTTCCTTTCAGACAAACTATGGTGTCCTTTATCGTCCTCCCGCTATCCTTATCTCATATACTATTACTATCCCACGAGGTTTCGCATTCAAATAAGTAATATGGAGAAGATTAATGTTCAAAAAACTGAAATATTGTTTATGATAACTTATTTGGCATAATATATTTAACTTAAGCAATAGTCTATAATACCTTGGAGGTAGAGGGGTTAGTGAGGCTCAAGGAGCCGAGGAAACACAATACTGCTGATGATGCTAAGTCTAGTGTGAGGAAGGGTATATCAAGAAGAGGGTTTCTGAAGTTAGCTATACTAGCTTCAGCTATAGCTGTGGTAGGAGAACCATTAACGACGTATGCCTCAGAACAGCTCCTCCCATGGCTACATATAAGTAGAGAGAGGGCACCCGTCAAGAAAGTAGGTCCAGAATATTACGAGGGTAGTAGCACACATGAGTGGGCTATGGTCATAGACTTAACTAAGTGCATAGCCTGTGGTGCTTGCATAGATGCTTGTAGTAGAGAAAACAGTCGGTTCCTAGGAGTAGAGGTGCCTCTTGGCGCGAGGACAAGAATAGTGTTTAGAGAAATTAATGGTAAGCGTGTGCCGATGCACCTAATATGCCAGCATTGTAGTCCTGCACCTTGTGTCGAGGTATGCCCGACGGGTGCATCGATTAAGAGGAAGGACGGGATAGTTTTAATAGACTATGATCTCTGCATAGGCTGCAAGTATTGTATGTCAGCATGCCCGTATGGAGCGCGTTACGTCAATGGCGGCTTATCAGCTGTAGATAAGTGTACTTTCTGTGCTCATAGAGTAGATAAGGGGTTAAAACCAGCTTGTGTTGAGGCATGTCCTGTTGGTGCAAGAATATTTGGCGACCTCAAAGACCCTAATAGTGAGGTCTCAAAGCTAGTTAAGTCAGGTAAGGCTGTTAAGATAAAAGCTTTGCCTGATATCGAGCCCCACGTCTACTATATTCTGCCCTAGGAGGGGCTTTAGGTATGGCCCCCTTATCGCTTAAATATTATCTAATAGTTATAGTACTTGCTATTGCCGCTATAGCGGCAATAGGATACTCTATATCGCTGGGAAAGCCAGGCGGCTACACCTACATAACTGTCATGGAAGCCTCTAAGCACTACATCTGCTCCGAATGCCATAGGGAGCCACTAATATTCTCGAAAGAAGTCATGGCCCACAGTTTTCTCCCGAGCGGAGTAGACCATAAGATCCATATTGAAGCAGCTAAGAAGATGGCAAAGAAGGGCCTCCAGACATCTAGCAGCTACCCCTCATGTTCCTCTTGTCATTCAGCTTTTAGTGCCGAGGAAGGATTTAAGCCTGGGCAATCGCTAAGGCTTTGTACAAAGTGTCATAGAGCATCAGATATAGCATTTCATGAAAAGGTGATGTCTAAGCCAGTGCCCTGTACATACTGCCATAGTGACTGGACCGGGAAGAACCTAACAGTTAAGCTAAGCTTCACCAAAACAGAGTCGTTATGTTTAGAATGTCATAGCAGAGGAGAGGTCGGATCATATAAGCTTTCAGAGCTTCATAGGCTTCATAGCAAGATAATGGATTGTAGTAGTTGTCATAAGACTAGCGTTAAAACTCATAAGGAGTTCTTTAAGTCGATAATAGCTACCCCAGATAAAACTTGTGCTGTTTGTCATAGTATTTTAGGTTTACATGGCATACACTATGAGAAGGCTAAGGGGATAACATGTACTAGCTGCCACGAGAATGGAGTTGGGTCTCGTAGCTACGAGCATAGTATTGAGCCTCTTAAGTATTGTCTATCATGTCACGAGACTCGTAGGACCAGATTCCACGAGAAAATAAACGAAACTATGCTCCATGATTATCATTGTCTAAAGTGTCATAGTGAGTGGATAGACACCAAGCCAGTAGGGTATAGTCTACTTGAGGCTTGTAGGAAATGCCATCCATCCAGCTTCACTATAGAGAGCTCTTATGGCCTTCATAGAGTACACTTAATGAAGGCGTACATAAAGTCCTGCAGAGTCTGCCATACAGCCACTAATGCACTAACACATGAAGAATGGATAAGCTCTGCCAAGAACATTAGTACATGCATCTTATGTCATCCCCTTGACTCGCTTGAAGTGACGCATGGAGGTTATTTCAAGTTCACCAAGAACTGTTTTGCGTCTAACTGTCATTCTCCAATTTACTGGAGGTGGCTTCCTTCACGTAGCAGGGGGTGATACGTATGGAGTATGTTCTGATTAAGCAAAGCTGGTGGTCGATATTTATCGCCGGCTACCTCTTCCTAGGCGGAATGGGAGGGATGATGTTTATTGCTGCGGCATACTGGTGGCTCAAGAGGCGTGACAAGATCATGGCCTTCTTCGGGAGCTTGTCGGCAGCATTAATGATGATAGTAGGTATAGGCCTCTTAATACTCGATTTGACAAGGCCTAAAGCAGCAATGCTTGTCCTCTTAAGCCCTAGGCTCAACCTACATTCCTGGATAACCATAGGTACTATGATAATTTCTGTCTATACGGTACTTCTCTTAATTTACACAGCCCAGTTCTTTCCAGGACTACGCAGGCTCCCATGGTATAAGATAACGAGGATAATGGATATAATCGCAATAGTTGCTGTATTCTTTGGCATAGCTACAGCAACCTATACGGGGCTACTGTTATCGGCGGCTAGGGCGGTAGGGTTCTGGGCTACACCAATATTGCCATTACTATTCGTCTTCTCAGGCCTCTCTACAGGCTATTGCTGGTACTGTCTTCTCCTAGGACCAATAGTCTACTTGACGGGAGGAGGGCATTCAGAAGCGGGGAGGATAAGAGTATGGCTTCAAAAAATAGATGTAGTATCTCTTCTTGTAGAGCTAGCTCTCATCTTCGCCCTTATAGCTAATGGCTTGGTAAGTGGCAACCCGGCGGCAGTGGAGTCGGCCAAGACGCTGCTCTATGGCGAGTATTCTCTCCTCCTCTGGGGCGTAATTGTGGTTGCAGGAATACTGGTTCCCTTAGCAATAATGCTAGCTTATACTCTTAGAACGGAGGAGGAAACAGCACCTATAGTGATAGCTTCGAGCATAGCAGCACTCCTGGTCCTTATAGGAGGCTTTACTCTAAGATACCTCGTACTAGAAGTAGGTTACATAATGGTGCCAATACCTTAGGCAAAGCTATGCTGTTTTTACCTCTACTTTACCATCCCAAGAAACCTCTTCCCTCACTTCGTCGGGCATCTTTAGGCTTAGAGTATGATATTATTCTTTCTTAAACTTGACTACGTTGTTAGCAGGGATAAATAGGGGTAGGAGAGGGACGTTTTGAATGGTAATTGTAAGGGCTGTTACCCTGCTTCTTGGTGATGAAGATAGCCTTAGCTTAGATAAAGTAGATAGTATTGCTAGAAAAGCATCAAGTTTACTGGCTAAGCTTAAGAGATGTTTATCCGAGAATAAAGTGAAGGCATGGACTCATCGGATTGTTTTCCCACAGTTGGATACGTCATTGGCACCCAGCCGTTATGCTGGTCTTACTCGTAGACTAAGAGCGGTTCTAGGCGAGGACGTGCTCATAGACCCATATATAATTGATGGAGAGGAGGCTGCCAACTATATTAATTACTTACCCAAGTTTTTACAAGAAGACTATTTATCGTATGCTAGCATATTATGCAGGAGTTGGCAGTGTTTAGAGAAGGTCATACAAGCTCTAAGAGAAGCCAATATGTCTGAGGATAACTATACTAGGGTTGCTATAGAGATTGGCGATTGGATTCATACACCATACTTCCCGGCAACATCGCCCATACCTGGGACTACTGGTTTCGCTGTAGCACTAAGATATGCAAGGGACTTCATAGGACTGCTTGAGGGTAGAGGTGAATTCTTAGAGGAGGAGCTCAGAACGCTTCATGAGAAACTTCTCAATGTTAGTAAATGTTCTGGTATAGAGTTTCTGGGCATTGATTTTTCCCTCTCGCCATGGATGGAGGAGAGTGTTGCTCTTCTTATTGAAAAACTATCGAAAAGCCCCTTCGGAGCCATTGGTACGATTTCTTCGATTCATAGGCTAAACAAGCTGATCAGAGAGCTTATAGTAAGGCTTGGAGCGAAGAGTATAGGTTTTAATGAGGTCATGCTGCCAGTTGCAGAGGACAACCTACTTGATAAAAGGGTTTCTGAAGGAGTAGTGAGATTAGCTGACTTAGTCTACTACTCTGTATTCTGCGTAGCTGGGGTAGACATGGTTGCAGTGAACAAGTCTAGCATCGATCCAAGGCTTCTTGCTAATGATTTATGGGTTGTTTATGAGACGAAGGGTAGGCCTATAGGCGTGAGGATGATATTCACGGATAAGAGGCCAGGAGAGTCTGTATTGTTGAGGAGATTCGGTAGAACACACGTGATTAAGTTATAGTTCTACCTATGCTCTGCTAGAGAAACCACCTCCTCCAGAATGCTTTCTACTTTAAGTTCTTTGGAGAGTCGCATAGCTTCTGTCAACATGTTCTCAACTATCTCCTTCACATCTCTATAACCTAAGGCCATGTACTCTAAACCCTTAATATATGTTGCTAGGACCTCAGCTAATTTAGCTATCCTAGCCTCTAACGTTTTTTGGCTAATGTATTCAACTGCTAGCTTACCAATAGCTAGGCCATCAAGATATTCTTTTAGAACTTGTTCCTCGACCTCTTCTTTTATCTTGCTTCTCTTCGAGAATTCCTTGACTATGTCGCCTATGAAGGCCTCGCCAACATCATGTACAAGGGCTAAGACAGCAGCCTTGTAGGGATTAATATTTCTATTTCTGTCTCTGAGCTTATTGGCTACCTCTAAAGCTATAATAGCTGATGTGAAACTATGAGAGGCTACAGTCTCTGCTATGCTAGGAGGTACTCCTCTGAGGAGCCAGCCTGTCCTAACAAGCTTATCGAGAGCTTTAATGACATCTACTATACTCTTCAATCCTCTACCCTATAAATGAATCCTCCTCTATGAAGGGATTTAATTCTCTATTCATCATTACTGCTTTTTAACTGTATACATCTTTCGCATTCAAGGTGTCTAGAGCCGTATTCATAATAGTAATAGAGGTGTTTAAGAAATCTTGGGATATTTAGGGGGCATGAGTCCGTGAACTCTATGAACTGTTGTATTCTTTTTAACGTCTTTTCGCTAACCACATGCTCTATGTAGCATGCTTCTCTTTCTGCCTCCTCCTCATCTATATTAAGCAATAGCATTAGAAACTTCTTCAAAGCTTTATGTCTAGCATTAAGCTCTCTCGCTCTGCTAGCACCCTTATCAGTTAGCGTTATACTCCTCCTCCTATAAATTACTAATCCTTCCTTTTCAAGCTTCTTTAGAGCTTCCACCACAGTAGGCATTGTGACTCCAAGCTTTTCGGCAATATCCTTGACTCTTGCATATCCCTTCTCCTCAAGAATCTCGTATATTACTCTAAGATAGTCCTCTCTTCTCTTACCTCGTGGTGCAACTATTCTAGTGTGAGAGACAGCTCTATTCATCGTATGCTACCTTTCTAACCCATCATAAGAATCCTCGTTAGTCACCCCTAATAACCCTATACCATTGACGATAATATAAGGGCTAGTATGACTTGTGACAGCAATATTAGCACGAAAACGAGGTAGAGATAGCCGAGGATAACCCCAGCGCGCTGATGACGGATCCTCATTAATAATATGATCGAGGTTGATACGCCATGGATTCCACCTATAATCGTCAATAGCCATGGTAAGACTATTACATGTAGTAGGCTGCAAATATCTAGGCTTCCAAGAAGACCTAGGGTTATTAGGCTTAGAAGTTCGGGGCTTCTAATACAAAAGCCTGACATAAAGCTGAGATAAGCTAATGGCGTGAGCAAGACCCCGGTGACACTACTCGTTAAAATGAGTAGGGAGTCGAGCCGACTAGGCAAGACCCAACAACCTCTCCGAGGACTTGTTTTTGTGAAGCCATCATGGGAGATATTAGTATTAGGGGCTTATAGAAAGTATCAATATTTATGGGAGGATTGTATGCTTTTATCGCGTAGGCTATTCGTCAAAATACTTGGTGCTAGCATAGCCCTGTCCCTAGGCCTGCCAGGAGCTATAATTAGCGCTGCCAGAATCTTTCTAAAGAGAGAGAGGAGGATGGAAGAGTCTAAGCCCTCGGCTACGGTAGAGACCATCATAGCTAATAATAGAATTTGCTTACCCATGCCGAGGCTCGAGGGTACAATAAGCCTGGAGAGGGCTTTAGCTAATAGAAGATCCATTAGAGACTATCTAGACGAGCCGTTAACTTTAGAGGAACTGTCTCAGCTACTGTGGTCAGCTTATGGGATAACAGAGACCAGGTACGGTTTTAAGACAACGCCAAGTGCCGGTGCAACATACCCTCTAGAGATTTATGCAGTCATAGCCCCCAGAGGTGTGGTAGCACCAGAGGGCTTCCTTGAGCCGGGTTCTTATCACTACGACCCCCATAGTCATTGTATGAACATGGTTCGAAGAGGCAACCTAGTAGAGGAATTGTACCATGCGGCGCTAGATCAGCCATGGGTGCTTAAAGCACCGGTCAATATAGTAATAACAGCTGATTATACTAGGACTACGAGAGTCTATGGTGCTAGAGGAATTCAGTATGTTCACATTGAGGTAGGCCATGCAGGCCAAAATATTTATCTCCAAGCGACAGCATTAGGTTTAGCAACAGTTGCCATAGGGGCGTTCTATGATAATAAAGTCCAGAAAATTGTGGGTGCACCAGCTAATGAAAGGCCATTATATATAATGCCTATAGGTAGGCCGAGGAGGCCTTATCATCTTACGGAAGAGCAGTTAGCAGAATATATTAAGAGGCATAGAAAGCTATGAAAAACCGTGTATAATGTATAAAGTATGAATAGTGATGATCCCGCGCCTACAGATAAGCCAAGATGAAGAGGGTCTTGAGTACTGAGCATCCTCCTAAGGGAGCTAGTCATTTTAGATAAATATCCTAAGCTCATGCTATGATCGATAACCTAATTTTTCAGTTAGCTAGAGGCCTCTTCTTGGCTAGGAGTGTCAGAGCCTCCCCAGTCTAGTGTCCAACAATCCCTCGAGCAAGTTGACGAATCAGTATGGTATCTGGGACAGGCTATGAGGAGATGCTTTAGGGCTGAATCATCTTGATGAAAGTACCCTCGTCCGAGCCCTTTCAAGAACCTCTTTACTTAGGCTAGAATAAAACCCTCGATACCCCTCAGCATGGTCTTCACGAATACACCCTTCATGACAATATACATTGCTAAGGCTATGCAGCTACAAATGTATAGTTTAGGCCTTGTTTCTCCTACTGTCGTTACGTCTAGTCGTTGTAGTACTGATGTAACTGGTTGGCGGGGTATTTGTCTCGAGGTCTGTAATACTTGTACGTTGTTCTAGAATCAGCAACTATGCTATAGCTTTGATGGTTTGCCTCCGGTTTAGTTTTAATAGCCCTTCTGAGAACTTTACCCATACATCTCGGATTCGCCTCCTCTCCAACTTAATTATCTTCTGAGGTATGGAGTCTACTTGGACCGTATATCATCAAGACATGATTATAATACCTTAATCTTTAACCTCCACTATTATTATTATGTAGTACTCCCTATTCGTCGCGTTGGAGCCTATCTAAGAGGGGGCCTTGCAGGCTGGCTAGTAATAGGGCTCTGAGCATTCTTCGCCCTAACCTTATCCCTATGTATTAAGCCATGGCGAATTATATCGGGCACGGCTGGCCCATCATGATCCTACTCAGCTCCCCTCCTGTAGGCTATGCCTTGGTTCTCGGGGGGCTCGGGGTCACCGACAGGCTTATAAATGGTTTTAGCTTTTAAGCCATGCACGCCTAGTAGTCCTCAAAGGCATAAAAAGACATAATTTAATACAGAAAGTCACGGTCCAATGTTTCAGCCCTTATCATCATGTTATGTTCTAGCTAGCGAGATACACTGTTATTATGAGTAGCCTCTAAAACAAGCATATCGTGAATTATACCCTTGGTGTGGAAGGCCAGGAATTATATCAAGGCTTAACACCCCTTCGTTTAAAGCTAGTGTACTAGAAGTTAATGCTAGATAGTTTAATACGTCCATAGGCTCTTCTATGTCAAAGAATGCCGATGAAACTTTAATACATTTTCTATTCTCGACGAAGGTCTTCGAGCTATTATTGAACGCAAAACCTTCTGTCTAAGCCTACTCTTATAGCTCATCTAGGTCTTAGCCTAAGAGTATATATCTAGGTTAATTAACTCAGCTTCAAGCTGTTGCTCTAATGGTTAAGGTCCTTGTCGTCTAGTATAGGCAGTTGTTTAGCATATGCTAGTGTTAGTTCTTCATAATCCTAGACTTCTACTTCTTATTAAAACCTGTGATGCATCAGTATTTGTTGTGACCCTGTCTAAGCAAATATGTTCTTCATTAAGCCTTATCATCACTAGTTTGGCTAGCTCATACTCTAACGATATCCAGCTCTATGCATTCATAGTAGACCTTGATCCTTCGTCTGCCCTGCATCTTATATTTAGAGCAAATGGTGCCCTCTTGTTCAAGCCCTTTTAGCGCCTTGTAGACTCCTCTAAGCGTATACTTACCCTGTAACCTCTCCCATACTTCGTATGCCGTAGCCTCGCCTAGAACTCGTATAGTCTTTAATATTTCTTCTTTAAGCCGAGAGCGTTTAGTCTTAGAAACTGGTATGAGTAACTGGCGACGAAGTGAGCTAGTTATAATGGCTATTGAGCGCCCTCTATTTTCTGCTTCTGCGAGGGCGGCTGCTGAAAGTGGTTTAACCCATATACCTTTTCTAGAAAGTGCTACAATACTCTTTACTACTTCTTCTGATGAGACTCTTGCTGTTTTGATTCTTTGTTCGGCTAAGTCTAGTAAAGAAGGCTTCTCCGCATCTTCTATTAGTACAGCGACTATATTGTAGTCCGTTTCTATACCTGCCTTACGGGCGTCCTCTAAGCCCTTGGCTATAGAGTATGAGAGGAGCCCTGTCTCTGCCGGAGCAATAATGTTCTCCACGTTTATGCTTCTCTCGATGACTTCTAAAGTTATTGTCTTAAGCCCTTCAATCGATAAAGGGTTTATATAGCTAAGCGTCCCGCTATGGGATCCCGGCTTGAACCTCATTTCCGCTCCAAGCCTCTCTAGTGAAATTACCTCAATAGGGTTTGCCTTCCCCGGCTCCCTAAAGAATACCCTGAGCTTACTTCTTTCATGGAGGTAATAGGCTATTGATAATGCAAAGTCCTCATTATATTCTATAATAATGGTTCCTCTCCCGCTGAGAAGCCCAGTACTCTCAAAATAACTAGCAATAACACTAGATGCTCTATCTGAATAGCTCCCCGTAGGATTCATATTCTCAAGTTTAAGGAATACATCCTTGCTATACCTGCGGAGAGGGGTATATCCCTCCCCGAAAGATACCTTCCGAGGAAAATAAGGTAGCATCGTGGAATAGCGCCACAAGCTAGGCTCATCCTTCTTAACCCTCCATGATATATCGTGCAGAACTAGTTGCATGGGCGAGCCGCAGATAGGACATTGAAATACAACTCCTTTTACGCGGTGGCCACAGCGAATACAAACAGATTCTATTCTCCTTACGCCGTTATATGGGCTACTATTCTTACTCAATCCTCTCTATTCCTCCCCATGTCTAAGATAAGGTATTAATATTCTAGATTGAATCTTTGCCAGTATTATAACATATTGGAGATACTAGTTCTTTACTTTGGTGCAATACTATTATAGTTGGCCAGTCTACAATTCTCCTCCGGGTATTAAAAGGAGAGCTGGCCGAGGATAAAGTATTGGAGTTGCTTAGGATAGGCTTAATAGTTGCTTTCCTAGCCGTTATCCTAAGCTTATCCGTGATAGCGGTTAGTGGCATGTCTGCCACATACTCGGAGGCTTTCAATATAAGCGAGTTGAGAAGATTAGGGTTACCAGTTGTACTAGAACTTCCTATCCAGGGTTATGCAGACTTTGTAATGGTGGATGAAGTCCGTCTAGGTACGCTGTTGGTCTACCATAATGAGCACGGCATTCATCTCGTAGGCTACATGGGGCTTGAGAAGATAGAGAAGCCTTATCCAAGCTATCCTATTCTCGGAACTCCCTTAAGCTATGCATATGATAGACAACCCGTACCCTCACTCATAGCTATTGGTAGCTCTATGGGTGAGGCCTTAGTATTTAATATAACCAGTAAAAGTGTTAAATATTGGTATTTACAGTCATCACCCTACACTGTAGATGAGGTAATGATTAGTACTAATGGAACTCTCGTAGCCTATTCTACCAGCGGCTATCTAAGGCTCTATGATGTAAAGAGTCCTGGATGGGTAGAGATAGGCCCTATAGTAGGTAATGCTGTTAATGTTAGTGTTAGTGGGGTCTATGTATACTCAGCCAAAATGCTATTAACTCTTAATAAAACTCGGGAACACAAAGATCTTGTAGCTATCCTTGAGAGCACGAGGAACTTTCCATCTCAGCTAGAGTTCCAGGTCTTCTTTTACAACTTTACAGCTAATGCTACAATGCCAGTAGCTGGCGTGGAGGCGTACCTCTTCTCTCACGATGCACATGCTTATAGTCCTGTGGCTAGATCTAATAAGTACGGCTACATAGTACTACCTATCCCCATACCTACGAATAATGCCACTTTGTACGTTAGGTACAATAATAGCTGCTTCACTTTCGAACTAAGTGGATTAAATATAACTGAGCCTGGGACTAGGGTAAAGCTTTCAACACCATTGTTGCTTTCTAGGCCTTCTAAAGGCTTATGCCCAGAGCCCTCAGAAGCCATGAAACTCGTACTGGTGAAAGCCAGAGAGGCGTTAAGGAGGAGAGCCGTAAACGTTATTGAAGTAGGGCATTTTATAGCTAAGGGTCATCCCAGGATATTAGGCTTCATAGAACCTTCAAGAACTTTAAGTTATGGCTTCAAATGGAGATATGTCGTAATACTAGTGGGTAGTTTTCAGTACCCCTTCTTAAGAGGGGCTGTAAACACGCCAGTACTTCTTTTACAATACCTTGATGAAAGGTTTAGACCTGTAGATAAGACTACATGGGTGCCGATACAGTCCGAGCCCACGAGCATAGCCTATAGTAGCGATGGCTCGTTAATTGCTATAGGCTTCTCTAACGGCTTGATTGCTGTCTTTGGGCTTGACAAGGTTTCCGGAGAGTATAAGCTCCTCTGGGAGTATAGAATGAGGTCGCCTGTCACAGCACTTGAGTATACGGAAAGGCTAGGTGATAACAAGAGTGTTCATGGCCTTCTAGCGTTAGATGTCCTTGGCCATCTCCAGCTCTTAGCTCTAGGAGATAAACTGTTTGCTCCATTACTAAGAATAAACGCTACTCTCTCTTTCAATACAGGTTACGGATCGACTATCTCGTCTACAAAAGATACAAATCTAGTGGTTGTATCAGGACAAGGCAAGCTGATAATAATAGTGGGCTTGGGCTCAGCGGTATCCCGTTCGCCAGTAGAGCCCATAGATCTTTCAAAAGCCTTGCTGAGACCATTCAGAGTAAAGGTTATAGAACCTGATGGCACACCTGTAGCCAATGCTACTGTAGAAATTTACAAAAATAATATACTACTTTATAGGAGGTTAACTAACAAGGATGGGATAGCCTATATAGGATTGATAACGCCCGGGACATATACCATTGTCGTAAGACCAACTAAAGACTGGCTTGAAACTAGGACACTTGTATTCAAGGCTAATCCTGGTCTAAGTAGGTATGAAGTTATAATCAAACTGTCTTACAAG
>JBEVCE010000026.1:0-11471 GCA_040514295.1 Pyrodictiaceae archaeon
GCGGTTGCCCACCGAGCTGTGAGGATGGTTTCGCGCACCGAATCCACAACGCTACAAGGCTCTAGCAGCCTTACGAGCCTCTTCTAGCAGCTCTCTAGCCCTAGCCAGCTGCTTCTCGTGGCCCTTAGGCGCTATGGCTATAACCCTGTAGACTCCTATCTCTGCTAGCTTCCTAATCCTCTCCTCTAGGGGATTCTCCTCCTTCCCCTCAAGCCTAATCTCCCTTATACCCTGGATGCCCCTATCATAGATGCTTATGTTCTTTATAGCCTCTAAGTCGACGCGTAGGGGCCTCACTATTAGCAGGGGGTCCTCCCTCTGTAGCTCCACGAGTTCGCGTAGGATGCTCGTAATCCTGGATGGTAGTGGCGATCCCCCGGTCTCAAGGAAGACCTTGTAGCTCGCCCACAGCCTCCTATCATCCACTGCGTGGAGGAGCTTAGGATGTCTACGGCCTAGGATCATCTCTGCTAGCCTACGGGCCTCGCCACGATAGTCTCTTAGCTCTATAGAGCCCCAGGCCACGCTCCTTATCAAGCCTATTACCTGGTTACCGTCTAGAGCTATCCATGCCTTCAGTGCCTCCTCATCACCCTCCCTTATCTTCTCTGGCCTCGGTATAGGGAGTACTACCCCGTAGTCCAGGTCCCCTACGACCCCCTCTGCCCCTAGGAGGGCTAGGAGCCTTGCATAGAGGCTGTTATAGGTCTCGACAACCCTATGGAGATAGACCTCGCTGAACATGTAGAACCTTGCCAGGAGGAACGACTCTACAATACTAAGCCCCTTGTCTAGTACAAGAACCCTACACGAGAGAGGATCCACCTCGAGTCTACTAGACCCCTTCTGGAGTATAGGCGAGGCCACCAGGAGCCTAATAAGCCTATCAACGTCGAATAATCCGTAGCTTACACCAGCGTATAGGCTGTCACGGTGCAGGTAATCCATCCTATCAATATCTATTCCTCCGGCTAGGAGCTGGTTGAGTATGCTAGCAGCGCATGAGGCTATGTACTCTAGGGTGGCTTCGCCAGCCTCGCCACCCAGTATGAGCTTCAGGTCGCCCTCAAGGCTGGTTGTTAGTACAGGCTCTACCTTCTCCACGAGGCCAGCTACGTGGCTGGCAAGGCATAGGGTGTAAGCCTCGTGTCTTGGAGGCAGGCTCTCAAGGCTCTTAGCCCCGAACACTAGCTGCCCATCACTAATCCCGGCCTCACTTGCATGGCTGAAGGGGAGGTGCCCTATGTCATGGATTAGCGCGGCCGCCTGGAACACGAGACTAGTAGACTCGAGGGCCTCGGCTAGGGCATGGCCCCCAACACTACCATAGTAGAGCCTCGTATTAGCAGCTATGAAGGGTATAACCTCTCTAGCCAAATGAGCTACTCCGAGACTATGGTTAAACCTGCTGTGCTCCATGCCGTGATAAACGTAGTATGCGAACCCTGTCTGCCTAATACCCCTCAGCCTCTGGAAGACCGGGGAGTCCACTAGGGGTACAAGCTCTCCACAGACATCGACATAGCCGTGCACAGGGTCCTTGAAGCTCTTAAAATTACTACATCCCTTCAAGAGAGCCCCCGTCCCTACCGGATCAGCCCTCCAAAGCCAGCTATAGGCTAACCCAGGATTTTAATACCTAGGAGGCAGCAAGTAGTCTCCACCGGCCCCCGGAGGGATAACGGCCGTGGAGGACTTCGTCGAGGTCATGCCTGGGGTTAGGTCGAGGCTACTATACTGTGACGAGAACATGGTCGTCGTGGAGACTATTCTCGAGAAGAACGCTAGGGTTCCAAGGCATAAGCACGGGAGCGTGCAGGTGAGCTTCTGTTCTCAGGGCCGCATGGAGCTAATACTGGGGGATGGGAGAAGGATCGTGATGGGGCCCGGCGACTACCATGTAATACCAGCCGGACTAGAGCATGAGGCCCTAGCTATAGAGAAGACCCGTGTAGTCGATGTCAATGCACCCTTCACCGAGGATAGGAGGAGCCTTGTAGAAAAGCTAGGCGGGTGCCCAAAGAAGGGTTAGAGCCTCTCGAGAAGCATAGCTAGCTCCTCGACCGTCCTAACCGAGGGGCTCCAATCATATCCGTACCTATCGATCATCACGGTTCTCACCCCGAGCCTAGAGGCTGGCTCTAGATCGTAGAACGGGTATGCAGAGACATGCACGACATCCCCAAGACCGACACCCATAGCCTCGAATGCCTTCTCGAGGGCCCTTGCATCCGGCTTATAATAGCCCGTATCCTCTGCTGTAACAACATAGTCTACCAGGTCCCTGAACCCCGCTATGGTGATATCTATCAGCCGCCTCTCAGTATTAGATACTATGGCTATCCTAAACCCTTTCTCCCTGAGCAGAGCTAGCCCTGGCACGGTATCGGGGAAGGGGGGTGAATGAGCGAATGCAGCGACAACCCCTCTCCCGTACCGTGGGCTAAAAACCCTGCCACGCTCCTCCATGACCTTCCGTAGGCACTCCTCTAGTATGCTTGAGTAGGGCTTATAGCCTCTAAGGCCTAGCAGAGTCCTCCTCTCGCACTCGAAGAAGGACTCGGCCGCACCCTTACCTGCAACGTATTCTACGAAGCTACTGAGCGTATAAGACCAGTCCACTAGGGTGCCATAGCAGTCGAAGCTTACGAGGATCCTCCTCAACCCCTACTCCTCCCAGCCTTTAGCACAAGCTCGTCCCCGTGGACCTCGAGTATACCGGCAAAGGCCAAGGTCTTTATAGCCTCATTTAGCTCCGGGCTCCAGAACCTACCGCTAGGGTGGCTGAAGAACCTAAGGCCTAGCCTCTCCCTAGCAACAATACTCCTAAGCCTCTCAACAAGCTCCTCATAGCCGATCTTACCACCACTCTCCTCTAGTATAGAGATAACCATGCCGGCTAGAGACATGCCACTAGGCTTAGCCATAGCTCGTCCCCCAGAATATCTCTTAGGCATGGTGTCACCGCTATAGGGTGAGGTAGCCGTAACCCCCGGGGGATCCCAGTAATAGCCCGGGAATACCGTATGAGCATGCTTCACTCCCCTAGCTGGTACAGGGTATTGCCCGGCATTATGCCTAGGCCTCCAAGCGTATTATGGAACCCCAATTATGCGTACTACTGTTGAGCCATAGTAATGGGATGCTTGATTGGCTATAGAGGCTGCTAAGAGGATTGAAGGGTCGGCTGATGCCTGGCTTAGCCTCTTAGAGGGGGTCCCGTCTAGCGCTAAGAAGCTAGCCAGCTGGCTAAGAAGCCTCATAGATGCAATCTCTAGTAGTGAGGCGGCTAGGCTGGTACTCTATGAGGCTAACCCCTCAAAGCTAATAGTACCCTTGGATGCGGAGAAGCCACGCCTCTCTATGGGAGTTGATAGTAGTGTTGCAGGCCCCTTCAAGATAGCATCTCGTAGCCTTGTCCTCGCCTCTACAGGGCTAGTGGTACTAGAGGGGGATAGGCTTGTTGACAAGAGGAGTCACATAAGCCTAGAGGTTGGCCTAGAGGATAGTGATCATAGACTGGCCATGTTCAGGGAGGAGCTGCGAGCACTAGAATGGGTTCTAGAGAATGCTTGGAGTAGGGAAGGTAGCCCACTAGTATTCCTTGATGGCCCCATAGTAGACCCTCCATACATTGCAGGCGGGGAGGTGGGGGCCTACCGAGATTACTTCGAGGAGAGGGCTAGGCTCGTATCAGAGATACTAGGCCGGGGCGGCATAGTAGTTGGGGTTGTGAAGAGGATTGAGTCTAGAATACTAGCGACAAAGCTGGAGTCTATGGGGCTACGACTCCCAAGCGGGGTAGATGATAAGCTTCTAGCCTCCATAGTATTCCATGCATGGCTTGCACCACTGCTAGACTATGTGGCTGGTCCTAGCGAGGACATGATCCCGGCCACGAGGCCTATAGAGCTAGGGGGTGAGCCCTACAGCTTCTTCCTCGAGAGGGGTGTGAGGGTTTACAGCATCTACGCTATACTAGGGCTTAGGAAGACTAGGAGGCTAGTAAGAATAGATGTAGCTACACCAAGGACAGCCACTAGCGCCAGGGAGGCTGTCTGGAGGAGCATAGTATACGCTTACGCGCTAACACCGCCAGGCCAGGGCATACCCCTACCCGTCATACTAGCGCACGAGCTATGTACCATAAGGTCGAGGGAGGCTAGGAAGATATTCGCGAGAATGCTCTCAGCCTTCGTAGCCTCCGGCAGGGAGGCTGGGAGAATCGAGCCCATCATCTACGATATACTAGGGTCTGAGGGGGGCTAGGACCATGGAGAGAGAGCTGCTAGGCTACATCCTATCAGGGGCTACCACCGAGGAAGCATACTTCCAGCCGCTCGAGCAGGCTGAGCAGGTGCTGAGGGAGGGTATGATGGTGGTGATAGGGGATGACAACCCGTACTACGCTGTAGTATCCAGGCTAGAGGCTAGGAGCGAGCTCTACGAGCCTGGTGATGCATGGCTTGAGAGCCTTCGTAGAGGCTTTAAGCCACCTGATCAGCTGTCGAGGAGCTACCTGCTGGCACAACTCAGGATCCTTGGCAGGCTTAGGGGCGGCGAGCTGCTATCCCCCGACCAGCCTCCTAGGCCGGGAGACCCGGTCTACAAGGCTGGCCGTCGTGATGCATCAGCAATGTATGGTTTCAGCCTAGATACGCCGCCAGAGCGCTATATAGCCATAGGAGGGTTCTACGGCTATAGCTTAGAGGAGCTACCAGCCCTACTAGACCTATCAGCAGTCACCATGCATATAGCCGTGATAGGGGTTACGGGGAGCGGTAAGTCTAACACAGTGGGCGTCATAGTCGAGGAGCTGGGAGGCAAGAATAGTATAGGCTCGTATAGGACGCTCCCAGCCTTCATAATCGATGCTAATGGCGACTACCTCGACTACTACCATGACCCTAGCCTAGTACCAGCATACACTAAGGTTTATAGGATGGTGTTCCCGGGCTCGGAGGCCTCATCAAGCCCTCCGCCTCCAAGCCATAGGAGCATCCAGGAGCCCATATTAGTAGACTTGAATGTGTTCGAGCCCGACGAGCTGGCAGAGCTCATCACAGCCTATTACCAGGCGGGGAGGATCGATGGAGCCGAGAAGCAGGCCCAGCTCCTCCAGGACACGCTACTAGCTTTCAAGAGAGGGGTAGCAGCTCCAGCGGGTTGTACGGGACATGATGGAGTAGACTATGATTGCCTACTTGGGACAGAGGAGGGTGTGGAGCTTCTTGAGGCCCAGCTAGAGGAGAGTAGTATCGACTACCACCCGGCCACCATAGCTGCAGCCCGTAGAGCTGTAAGACTATTCCATAGGAGGTTCTCCACGGAGATACCCATAGTCCCTCCCTCTAGGCGGAGAGCCAGGCTGGACAACAGCTTTATAGATAGGGTGACGGATCCCCAGGCCCCTAGCCTAGTAATCCTAGACTTCTCCGCCGAGGGCGCTACATCGGTCCCCCTTGATGCTAAACAGCTAGTAGTATACTACCTCCTGAGACTACTCTTCCAGGCCTTTACGAGCTATAGGATCCGCGGCCTTAATAGGCTAGCACTATTCGTTATAGAGGAGGCCCAGAACTACGCTCCCAACCTAAGCACCTATCCCGTAGGCTTCTCGCTTGCAAGGAGGATACTAGCCACGGTAGCCACACAAGGCAGGAAGTTCGGGCTAAGCCTAGTCCTAGTCACCCAGAGGCCGAGCTACGTCGACCCAGTGGTCATGTCGATGATGAACACCTTCATAATACATAGGGTGGCCCCCCGCGATGCAAGTTACGTCGACCAGGTTTCAGGGGGCCTGCCGCCCTACATCGCGAAGAAGCTTCCAGCCCTAGAGAGGGGTCTAGCGGTGATAGCTGGCCAGATGAACCCGCTACCCGTGCCCGTTCTCACCAGGATAAGGAAACGTAGATCTCACCGCATCGGGGGTGAACCCCTGCTATGAGCAGCAAGTGTATGCCCATCAAGGCCATGCAGGAGGCTAGGATTAGCGAGGCAGCAGAGAACCTAGGCGAGGAGCTAAGGCATAGGCTTCTATCCAGGGTAGGGTTGCTCGGAGGCCAAGAAGAAGCCGTCAAGAGGATTAAAGCCTTTATAGGTGAAGCAGAGGCTGCTTCAAGAATAGGAGAATCGCTGGTAATGGTTATTATCGGGGAATGGGGGCTGGGAAAGACGTTCTTATACGAGGTGTTGAGAAGGGAGGCTCTAGAGAGGGGCATGGAGGCCATCTATATCCAGGCTGGGAGGCTTGTAGACGAGGCTTCGAGGCTAGCCTCTAGTAGGGGCTTGGGGGCTGGGGAGGCTATAGGCCTAGCACTCCTCGGTAGTAGGGAGCCCAGAAGACCAGTGGTGGTCTTCCTCGACGAGTTAGAGTGGCTTATAGGCAGGAGGGCTGAGCTAGTAGCGGGGAGAGGGGTTGTAGAAGCCTTCATAGACTTCATTAAATCCCTTAGGAGTAATGTATCGGGGCTAGGCCTTCAGGGCAAGCTACACCTAGTTATAGCCTCGACGCCTACAGCCTTCCAGATGCTCCTATCCCTGCTAAGGGACTACGGCTACCATGGATGGCTGGTTAGGAGGGAACACATAGTAAGGCTCTACCCCTCCTCAAAAATAGACTCGTTTAGGCTCCTAGAAGCCGTCGTCGAGGAGGCTACGGGGCTACAGCTCCAACAGCTCCTCGAG
The DNA here is from genome assembly GCA_040514295.1 of Pyrodictiaceae archaeon. Lineage (GTDB taxonomy): Archaea > Thermoproteota > Thermoprotei_A > Sulfolobales > Pyrodictiaceae > JBEVCE01. Next base: position 6,688 of record JBEVCE010000026.1, read on the forward strand.
GACCCTAGGCTGGTAGAAATACTATACATGCTCTCGCTAGGCAACCCAGGCCTCCTCGTAAGCCTAGCCAACCAGCTCATAAGCTTCCTCTCAGCGGTATGCGGTGAGAGGGGATGCCTTTGTAGAGCCAGCCCTGCCCTAGTACTGGAGGCCCTATACACCCTCAAGACAGGCTCAGCCCATGGCCCTACAACATTAGTTTCTCACGAGCCTCTGAGGAGGCTCCTACAAGCCCCCAATAAGGCCCTAGTCGCTGCCCTAGCAGGCCTAGTCTATGAGGATGAGGAGGGGCTGGAGGATGCCCTAGAATATTTCGGGGACAGCCTTGTCCCCGGGAATGCGTACATACTAGGAGGTCTAGATGAAGCCGAGAAGTTTCTCGGCGAGGCTCTGGAGAAATTATCCCTTAAAGTAGGCGACGAGGATTACCTGGTGAGGCTCGTCCTAGGCTTCTTCATACATCTTGCCCCTGACGGTAGGCTAGTGTTCTTCATACCCCATGATAGGGATGAGGCGGCCCGCCGGCTACTATTATCGGGCGCGGCCCCCATAAGCCCATCGGATATAGAGAAGCTAGAGGAGCTTGCTAGGAGATACTCTGGTCCTCTCAGAGCCTACAGCCTACCACTATCAGTGCTCATGGAGTACTATCCTGCGATAAAGCCTAGGACATCGATAGACTTCCTGCCGAGGCCCGAGGAGGCTGCCGAGGCTTTACGCGAAGCCCAGAGACTAGCCTACCATGACCCAGGGGCTTTCGAAGAATATGCTAGGAGCTTTCTAGTTGAGATGCTTGAGGAGCTAGGCCTAGTCTATAGGGACAAGCTCTCCTCTACAACCTACCTAGTCTACCAGGAAGGTGAGCTAGAGGCTAGGGTGAGGGCCCGTATAGGGGTCCTACTAGACCCCTCCAGGATAGAGGACGCCATAGGGGACTGCGGTGACGAGGAGGTATGCATAGTACTATACTCCGAGCTAGGCCCTGGGAGGCCCAGGATCTCCAGGTGGAACGTATTCGCGGTAGCAGCTAAACCACTAGACCTACAAGCTATGACTGCTCTATCCATTGCTAGGAGGCGGGGCTATTTCATAGACAAGGAGGCCTTGAGGAGCTTCCGTGAGAAGCTAGCCCAATCATATAGGCTCCTAGGGATAGGGAGGGAGTGGGCTAGGAGAGCCCTCGAGAAGGGAGTCCTCGTACCACACAGGCTACTAGGCCTGGAGAGGGTGGCTAGGCAGAGCCGAATGAGGGAGCTAGAGTTCTTTAAGAATGGCTACTACGCTCTACTCGTAGGCGGGGCCGAGTTCTCCATCCAGCAGCTTGCCGAGAAGCTCGTAGCCCTTTACAGGGCAAGACCCTATCATCGTGGGAGTAGCTGGTGCGAGATACCCGTGCCAGCCTTCCTCTCACTAGACATGGAGCCTGAGGATGCACAGGGAGTCCTAGACCCCGAGAAGACCAGGCAGAGGATCCTCGAGAAACTCTATACTATTATAGACATAGCTGTCGAGAATAGGATGGCAGCCCGAGAGAATAGGATGGTGAGGCTAAGGCTTCACCCCGTCGAGGAGAGGATACTAGGCCTGCTAAGGGAGAACGGGGGGGCGATGCCCCTAAGGGAGCTTAGGCGTAGATTCGTGTTCTTCCATAGGGCTGGGGGAGGGCCGGAGGCGTACTCTGACCAGGTGTTCCGCGCTCTCCTAGAGATCCTCGAGCGTAGGGGGCTTGTGAGGATAGAGTCTAGGAGGACGAGGAGGCTGGACGACCAAGTGGTACTAATGAGTGCCGAGCAGGCTAGTAGGATTATTAGCGAGGCTATACGCGAGTACGAGTCCTTTCTCGAGGAGGCTAGAAGGCTACTATCGATGGTGGAGCATAGGGCTCCGAGACTACTCCTCCATATAGCTATTGCTAAGGCTAAGGGATGGAAGCTGATAACAATCCAGGATCTCTACGAGGCTGTAGAGGCTGCGCGTAGGGGGGTAGAGGCTGGAGCTCAACAAGCGCTAATCCTCCTAGAACTAGCTAGGTATGCTAGGAGGGTCCTGGAGGGCTTCATGGCTAGAGGGGCTATGGCTGTCCTAGGTATCCTCGAGGAGGCTGAGAAGCATATTGCTAGTATTAGGAGCCTAGCAGCCCTCGTGGATGATAGGGCTGGGCTCCTCGACGAGCTATCCTCGCTACAACTGCTAGCAAGTGATGTGGTAGAGGAGGCTGAGTCCATTCAGAGGAAACTTTCTATGGCTGTGAGGGGGCTGGAGACGCTCGAGGACCTACAGCTCCTGGGGTCGAGCCTCCTAGGCTCCCAGGCCCAGAGGAGGAGCCTATCACAAGTCTTCTGGTACGATAAGGGCTGCAGTCATAGGGCTGGCTTCAACCTAGTAGCCTATACCCTAATGAGCCTTGTCGAGGAAAAGAGGCTTATGGCTAGGCTAATGCAGCTTAGGGGGGAGCTCGAGAAGCTAGTAGAGAGGCTTGACAGGCTAGGCTCTATCCTCTCGAGGGCTAGGAGCCTAGAGGGCTACGAGGACATCGTAAGGGCTCTGAGGAGCAGGCTTAGAGCACTAGGGGCTACAAGCAGCATAGACCAGGCTCTTAGGGTACTAGACGAGGCTATTAGTAGGGCTGAGTCAGAGCTTGAGGAGGCTGCTAGGAGGCTTGAGGAGAAGGAGAAGGCTAGGGAGTTGCTAGAGGAGGCTACAAGGCTCATCAAGGACCTCGAAGAGAGGATAGCTCGGGTCATGGAGGTTCTCCCGGAATCAAGTCTTCTACCAGCAGGGCTGGGCAAACGGCTCGAGAGGCTCCGTGAAGGCTTTAGCGAGGCTAGGGCGAGGCTATCCAAGCTAAGCAGTTGGGCGAATGCTTCCCCCGAGGAGCTGCTAGAGGAGGCCAGGAGGATGGAGGACCTCGTACGCAAGCTAGAGGGGGAGGCTAAGAGGCTAGCCTCTGAGGCATCTAAGAGCATAAGGTCTGAGGCCCTAGAGCTACAGAACAGGCTACGCATAGCATGTAGCTTAGCTGGGGAGGAATGTCTCCTTGAGGCTAAGAGGGTAGACCAGCTCCTAGCGAGGCTGAAGGAGGCCACCCGGTACCTGGATGCTGGTGGCTGGGAGGGGCTTAGAGAATACTGGGAGGCTAGGAAGAGCCTCATAGAGATACTGTCTAGGCTCGAGTCCATAGCCTTAAAAGCCAGTGGCGGCATCGCCTTGGAGCTCTACGCGATACTCTCCTCGAGGACTAATAGAGGCTGGAGACTCCACGAGCTAGTAGAGGAGGCCTCGAAGAAGCTAGGTGTAGGCGAGGAGGAGGTGTTGAAAACCCTGCTAGTCCTGGACAAGAAGGGCTTGGTGAAGATAAGCCTAGGCCTCCCGGGTAGAGAGGGCTGATGGAGGGGTCTTAGCTGCTCATCCGAAGCGTATAGTCTAGGTTCATTGGTGGTAAGTCCTCCTCGCTGATCACGAGGTCCACGAGCACCGGCTCATCAGTCTCAACTACCTCCTTGATGAGAGTGTCCGGGTAGTTGTCATTATCCACCCTAAACGCTCTTATGCCGAACGATTCTGCTAGCTTCACGAAGTCGGGGTTCGTATACCTAGTCCCAATAATCCTACCCTGCTTCTGGATCTTCTGCCTAAGTAGGAGCACCCTATAACTATAATCGTTGACCACTATTATCTTGACGGCTATACCCTCCCTGGCTATGGTCTCAAGATCCTGTACTACCATCATAAGCTCTCCATCACCTACCACGGCCACCACCTCGTGATCAGGATGCGCGAGCTTCGCAGCCATGGCAGCCGGTAGCGCATAGCCCATCGCGCCTAGGTTTGTTGCTGCAAGGAACCCTCTAGGCTTGAAGACCCTGAGGTAGTTGTAGGCGTAAAGTATGTGCGTACCCTGGCCTGCAGCCACTATCCTCTCTCTCGGCAGGACCTTGTCGAGTCTAGTGAAGAACTTTGCTGGGTTCGCTCTACCTCGGTAGCTCCTAGACTCATGCTCTTTAAGAAGACTCCTCCACTCCTCTAGGAAGCCTGCCACAAGCTTGTCCCATTCCTCGATCCTTCTATGGACTCCTCTCCTACGGAGTCCTTCCAGGAGGCCTCGCACCGTCTCGAGAGGATTAACCCTATACCATTCGCTATAGTATATCGGCCTATTCTCTACAATAGGATCCTCGGATACTATCACCACGTCACCGTTAATCCTTAGGTTATATGCATAAGTAGTTATATCGTCTAGCTCGTGGCCTAGTACTAGCACGTAGTCAGCCTCCTCGAGAGCCCTATCAGCGGCTAGGCTCCCACCCCAAACCCTATTCTACCTAGGCATCGAGGATGGTCCTCGCTACACGCTCCACGAGCATTACCAGATACTACTATGCTCCACTTCTTTCAGCTATCTCCTCGTACACGCCCTCCATGCCCCATTCCGTCGCCTCCCCGGAGACGAAAACTATGGGTCTACTAGCCCTGGTGAGGCCCTCGAGGATCCCATCTACTACTCTGGCCTCGGGGCTGGCTGGCTTAGGCCTCTTTGCAGCCTCCTCTAGCTCCTTCCTCGAGTACTCTACACTCTCCATCCACATGTCCTCGGGTACTTCTAGGACGGCTGGCCCCCGGGGAGGGGTTAGCGAGTTTCTCACCAGTTGGCTGAGTGCCTCTAGAGCCTCGCCGGCCTCCCTAAGCCTCCTATAGGCCTTGGCGACAGCCTCGGCTGCCTCGGCTTGAGGTACTTCTAGCCAGGCGCCTGTACCGTAGAGCCTCCTACGCACCCCACCCGATAC
>JBEVCE010000026.1:11571-13807 GCA_040514295.1 Pyrodictiaceae archaeon
CCCTGGACTCAGCGTCAGCCATTGATACTGCTACCTGCTCGTGTCTTGTCGTGATGTATCTGAGCCTGTCCCTTCTCTCGTAAAGCACGTCAACGAAGTCCAGGATGCTGGTACCTATAACGCCGTAGATTCTACCCGGGCCTATGAGCTCCAGGAAGTCTGCTATGAGCTCGGCTAGGCTCTTAGGCAAAGGCTATACCTCCATGTTCACAACATTTAGTGGCTTCTCTCCCCTAAGCACCCTAATAATGTTCTCTACCGAAACCTTGATTATCCTAGCCCTGGCGTCCGTCGTCGCCCCAGCTATGTGTGGCGTCACGATGATGTTCACTGTACCTTCACGAGCGAGCCTCAACAAGGGATGGTCTCTTGGCGGTGGCTCGGTGCTGTAGACATCCACGGCTGCACCTGCTATCCATTTCTCGCGGAGGGCTCTAGCTAGGGCCTCCTCGTCTACCACCTCGCCCCTCGAAGGATTCACTAGTATTGCTGAGGGCTTCATTAGCCTAAGCTCCTTCTCTCCTATCATGCCCCCTAGTCTCGGGGGCTAGGGGCACGTGTATCGAGACTATATCGGACTCGTGTAGGAGCCTCCGTAATGGGGCGTACTCGACGCCCAGCTCCTCCTCAAGCCTCTTCGGAGGCCTAACCTTGTCATAGTATAGTACTCTTACCTCGAATCCCTTAAGCCTCTTCGCTACCTCTCTCCCAATCCTTCCAAGCCCTATAATTCCTCATGTCTTGCCGTAGATCTCGTAAGTCCCCATCTCCATCAGCTCCCACTGGGGCCACTCACCGTTAGAAGTCCTCTCGTGGGCCATTATGAGCCTACGGAGTAGGGCTAGTGCGACCATAATCGTATACTCTGCCACGGAGACGGCGTTAGCACCCCCTATGTTGGCTACAGGTATCCCCCTCTCCGCGCACGCATCAATATCTATGTGGTCGAAGCCTGTGCTAGGCTGCTGGATAAGCCTAACATGCTCCATCATGCTACAAGTCTCCCTATCTATCGACGTCCTAAGAGTATAGCCCCCTATTACTACATCAGCCCTGGACAATGCTCTCCTCAACTCCTCCTTGCTACGGAGATCACTGGCCACTATGATCTCAAGCTCTCCTTCAATCATCGAAGAGTAGGGGGCGAAGACTGCCCTGAGAAACGCTTCTGGTAGAGGGCTGAAGGGGACTATGACGAACTTCCTCCCACCACTAGGCTCGCCCAAGAACTAGTACACCAGTAGGATACCTGGGGGACCTGGAGGGATAAAAAGTCCTCCAGGGCTCGTATCGTGATGTTAGACTAGGCTCTCGTAGCGGAGATTGTTGTCAGCGGCTATTATGGCTACACGAGCCCCCTTATCCCTACCTAAAATCTCTAGGGCTGCATGAAGAGCAGCTCCCGTGGAGGGGCCTACGGGCAACGCCTCCTCTCTCGCAAGCCTTAGGGCCATCCTTACTGCATCCCTACTAGACACCTCTATTATCTCGTCTACTAGACTCATGTTCTCCTTACAAAGGTCTGGTACGTGGCTCGTGGCTAGCCCCTCTATCACCTCTCCTCCCCTACCACCGCCTACCAGGGCTGAGCCCCGTGGCGTAACCCCCACTATCCTAACCGACGAGCCTAGCTTCTCCCTTAGATACCTGCCCACGCCTGCCAGCGTACCACAAGTCCCCATCCCCATTACGAAATAGTCTATTCTTCCCCCAAGCTGCTTATACAGTTCAGGCCCCGTGGTCTCATAGTGCGCCCTGAGGTTGGCCGGGTTACCATACTGGCGGAGATATACTCCCCCCAGCTTCTCGGCCAAGGCTTCAGCAACCTCTGTTTCCTCCATATCGTCGGGTACTTCGACGAGCCTAGCCCCGAAGAGCTCTATAAGCTTCTTCTTACGCTGCGATATACTCCTCTTAACAACTATGACTGCTCTGAGCCCGAGCCTAGCAGCAACCCATGCAACCGATATGGCGGTGTTCCCGCTAGAAGCCTCCACTACAAGCCCGTTCTCCCCCAGAAGCTTCCTCTCGATAGCATCACGCACCATGTAGACCGCTATCCTATCCTTATGGCTCCCAGTAGGGTTAGTGTACTCTAGCTTAACATAGACCCTCCCAAGACCCTGAGGAATCCTATGCAGGGCGATTACAGGCGTATTGCCAATAGCAGCAGCCAGCTCCTCCACGAGGTCCAAGAGCCCCAAGCACCCCACCCCTCCCTTACCAGGAGAGATTC
>JBEVCE010000027.1:0-13614 GCA_040514295.1 Pyrodictiaceae archaeon
GTGGAGTATGATATTATTTCTATTTCATATAGGGTTCTATGATAATGCTAGGCTCTCGATATTCTCATCAACGTGCGTGCATCGTTATGGCTTTAACCCTCTAAACAGCTTTATATGCGTAAGCAAGGATAGTTCAGTATCAATTCTCCTTATATTATCTTCCCTCATCCTATTTTTATTCTATTTTTATAGGTTCTCGGAAAGCTGGCTTGAGGCCCAAGGACTAATCCTCTATTCTCCTATAGTGGTTCTCTTCCTCACAAACGATATTAGCAATATGTTCTCTCCCATTTATCTAGCCTATCTTAAGACTCCTTATACAAGCGTCGTGGAGGGCTTCATCCTCGGCTTCTTTTCTCCGAATCCGATCCTAGCCTTCATAACTCATGATTTCAAGACACTTATAGGCTTTCTTATAGGCCAGTTTACGGCGCAGCTATTCATCTTCCTTCAAGCAGGCATCGACTTTGGTCTACAGATGACCTACTATACCGTGTACTTAATAGTTGGGATTATGCTCTGGCTTCTTCGCATCAAGGTAGCTGATCCTAGAAAAGTATTGCCATGGCTGCTTTTAACGGCATTAGTACTAGTAGCTCCTTCTTCAAGCCTGTTAGGACTGTATGTTGTCTTAGAGCTACTAGAGAGAAGGGGTCTTAACCTAGGCCTTGGGGTTGCTGCTTACATACTACTTCCATCGCTTCTCTACATTAATCAGCCCTCACTAGGACTAAATGACCTAATATTTACGGTTGTTGAAGTCTTGCTAGTTATACCTTGGCTCCTACTAGTTCTCAGAGAGTATTGGCTTAAAAAGGAATAGTAAATGCGGTTATCTATCTCTAGCTGTTAAGCTTTTACCGTTAAGCTTTTCCCCGAATCCGTAAATACACGTGTTCGGCTAAACAGGAGTATCGGCTAGGTGTACGCCTAGTGGAGCATGTTATAAAGGCTATGAGGGAGATAGTAGCTTTTATAAATAAATCCATAGAGCTTTTAAAGAGAGATCAAATCGAAAAGATGATTAACGAGCTTGTTAGAGTCTATGAGCGCGGCTCCAAGGTCCTAATAATGGGGGCTGGCCGTAGTGGTCTTGTGGGCAGAGCTTTCGGGATGAGGCTAATGCATTTAGGCTACAATGTGTACATCCTAGGAGAAACCATTGTACCGAGTGTGGGTAGGGGGGATGCTGTGATCGCTATATCAGGCTCTGGTAGAACGCAGCTCATAGTGACAGCCGCAGAGACGGCAAAAAGGGTTGGGGCAACAGTGATAGTCATAACTAGTTATCCTGATAGCCCGTTAGGGAGAATAGCAGACATAGTTGTCGAGGTACCTGGAAGAACAAAGTTAGCGTCGGAAACCGACTACTTCGCGAGACAGATTCTTGGAATACATGAGCCCTTAGCCCCGTTAGGCACTCTCTTCGAAGATACAACACTAGTTTTCCTCGATGGTGTTATAGTTGAGCTTATGCATAGGCTCGGTAAGAGTGAGGAGGATTTAAGGGTACGTCACGCTAATATAGAGTTATGAATCGTCAGGATTACTGGAATCCAAATAGTGAAACAGTGTTCGATAAATATTCATGGGGGCTGTAGAGGCTAAGGTGTCCCAGCGACGCTCGCTACCAGGGGATTTGAGAAACGGGAAGGTTGTGCGTGTCTTTGATCCCTGGAGAAGCCCCTTATGTACTTGTCCTCCCAAATACTCTCTCCAACCATATACAGGATGTAGTCATTTTTGTCTCTATTGCTATGCGACAGCATATATTGGGGTACGTAGAAGTAGCCCAAAGAGAGACTTCATTAGGAGATTAATGCATGATATAGTTCACGTATTAAATCCCAAGTACCATATAGATATGTCTACAAGTAGTGATCCATATCCTCCGGAGGAAGAGAAGTATCTGCTTACACGTAGGGCTCTAGAACTCCTGCTTCCAAAGGGATTTAAGGTACTTATAGTCACGAAGGGTGTATTGGTTAGTCGCGATGCAACGCTCCTAGCTAAGGGTAATGCGGCCGTGACTATGACTATAACAACGCTTGACGATAACCTGGCCTCGAAATTAGAGCCTGGCGCGCCACCCCCCTCTCAAAGGCTTAAGGCGATAGAGGAATTGGTTAAGCATAACATACCAGTTGGCCTTAGGCTCGACCCTATAATACCATTCATTAACGACGACGAGAAGATGATTAAGGACGTCATAGAGGCTGCAAGCTCCCTTGGAGTACGCTTCGTAGTGACCTCTGTATATAAGGCAAGGCCAGATAACTTAAATAGGCTTACTAGCGTCTTCACGGAGGTCGCTGATAAGCTTATAAGATTATACAAGGAGAGGTCCAGGTGGATGTATGGTTACTGGTATGCTCCCTTAGATCTACGCTTGAAGCTAATCAATACTGTTAGAAGGTACGCCTTAAACAAAGGAATGGAGTTTGCAACATGCAGAGAGGGTCTTGCCCATCTACACACGGCTCCTACATGTGATGGCTCTCATCTAATCCCTCTAAGAATTAAGCCTTGGAGGGTGCGTAGCCTCTCAGAATTCACTAAATAAGCCTCAAGACTCGTAATGTCAAAGACTTTAGCCTTTCTATGTTATGTTTCTCTCTATCGACAAGTATGTTGGGAGGCCATTCATTCATTTTTAATTCATATTTACTATAACACTCCCTGCAGACTCTTACAATAGGTGTTATCTGTATTGAGCATTTCTCGCAGACTCTTCTTCCACAAATAGGGCATGACGTTATAGCTAATCTCTCTCCACATATTTCACAAAGTGTCTCTAAACAGTATATACAAATACCATTTTCTGCTAGGTGTCTCTCGCATACATTCCTCCCGCAAAGCCTGCATTGAGCTATAGCTGGTCTTCCACATATCTCGCAGAATAGTATCATTCTTCAGACTCCTCTTCCTCCTCTATAACGAGTTCTTCGGTCTTTCTGGTCCTTAGCTCTTCAAGGAGCTTCGAAAGAACCTTCTTAGCTTCTTCAAGCTCCCTCTTAGTTTTAGCTCTTATCTCGGCTACGTAGTCATCATCCTTAGGCTTTATAAGTACGATTACACTATCAGCTATAGCCATGTGCGCTCTAGCTGCGAACCTACTAACCTTAGACGAGGGAACCTCCAATTGCTCTTTATACCGAAACCCGGATAACTTAAGATCCCTAACAGCTTCAGCGACCATGCCATAAGGAGCAACTCTCACGGATCTTGTCCTCCTCCTAGAGGAAGTCTGTATAGTGTATACTTCTTTTAGTTTAAGCCATACGTCCTTATGCATGATGTAGACTGGCATCATAAGGCACCTTAAAAGACTGGTTAGGGTCTTTTACCCCGGGGGTTTCTCTTGGCATGAGTGGGGCTTATAACACCAAGCTTGTCTCTTATAATGCCTTTTAGGTATAATTGCTCGTATATTCTCCAGATCCTCTTTATCGTAACGTAGCCTACATAATAGTTTTTCTTTGCAAGATAATCTAGAACAGCCTCTGGAAACTCGTCAGGCCCTCCATAGAATGCGGGAAGTATGTTTCTTATTGCTTCCGCAATATCTGATGATCTAGGGTAGGGCTTTTTCTTGTACTTATATACTCCTCTAAGTTTATACTCACGCTCATAAGCCTCTATATCCTCAATAATGTCCTTAGGTATGTCATTAGTATTTTTCGTAGCGTTGGGATAATTTGACATGATGACTACGACCTCCTTGAGATATGCAGGGATATCACGAGACGCCTTCTAAGTTTACCATGAGAATTTATGCCCACGGTTTCTTCACTAGTATTCATTTTAATATTATATTGTTTCCTAAGCTCTCTTATAAGTTTCATTGCAGCTCCTTTATCGTGGAATAGGAGATCAAGTCCTCCTTGTTTCTCGATCACATTAAGGAGATTTTTTGCTATTTGGGTATTAGTATTCATGATCTTATTTATTGTACTAACGAGTTCGGGTAGATCTTGTGGCCTCGCTCGAGTCTGTACAAGTACGTTATAGTCTCCTCCTCTAATCTCCTTACAAAGAGGGCAGATAGTAGGCTTGAAGAAGACTGTAAGCTCATATGTCTTCTCTACAATTTCATCTATATTGTCTAGTCTAATAAGGTACCTAGCTTCTATTATCGTTCTCCAGGAAGGCTTTGTTAGAGGTTTTATCTCTGCAAGTTCATATTCCCTTACCAAGCTATTACACTTCTTCACTCTTGATAATACAAGGGCTAGGTGTCTTACTATAGCGTCATAGAAGTCCTCGCTAGCTAGCCATTTGCCGCTTATCTTTACAGAGAGACAGTATTTGCACATATCTATGGTGATAGTCCTAGGAATACATAGTAGCTCTGTTGTCTCGAGAAAACAATTCAAACAGAGTGGGCCTATGAAGGGTATACTCCCGTCTCTCGGTCTACCACATCTAGCACAGAACTCCATAACTGATTTGCAGCCCAGAAGACGCATAATAATAGTAGAGGGTATTTATAGTTGTGTAAATGGTACATAAATTGATTTTGGTGGCCACACTGTAGTGCTATGATGAGTAAAACCCGGTAAGAGGTTTGAATGTATCTTTGATGATTGCTCCTAGTCCAGCTGAGCAACCTTGAAAGAGTATTACTTATCCTCAACAATTTTCCTAGATCCCTTGCTGATCTAAAGACTATAGTGGGCTGTTTAGAGATGTCAGAGACCATGGCTCAACAAGCTAGTAATGTGAGTGCAGCAGGGAATGCTTTAGAAGCATTTCAAGATCTCTCAGAGAGGAAGGAAGCGCTTATAGATATCATTATTGAGGCTTACTGGCTTCTCGATAATCTCGGTTTTAGCGACCTAGTGTTACAAGAGGAGATAGCAGAGGATCTCATGGAGTGGGCGTCCACGATGCATTATGATCGCATAGAGGAACTCATATGGTATGCTGTAGGCAAAAGGCACGGTTTCTTCAAAATTCTCAGAGAGCTTGGCCCTGAAACTATAAATGCATTTATGGAGGAAATTAAAGCATGTGTGGGGATAAGTTGTCTTAGTACATGCCGTGAGATATGCAAATTTCTTGAATGTTACAATGATGTAGTAGATTATTGCAACCTCTTAGCTAGCAATGGCGATGATTATGGTTTACGAGGGCTCATGGCGTTGCTAATCGCGCTTCCACCTTATGATTAGGTGGTCTTTTATGGAGGGGGCTACCGAGGAAGAAAACTACATTATATTACTCGATAAATTAGCTGATCTTGTGATTAGACGGGCAGTGGGTTATAGTATTGAGATCCATGATTCTTTATTTCCTAAAAGTATTATGCCCTTCGTCGATAGGATACTAGAGTCCCTCCCTATAGAGCTGGTCGAGTTTGATGGCACAGTGTATAAGTGTAGATTATGTGGGCGTGGCCCCTTTACCCGTAAAGGGCTATATCTTCATCTCAAAAGAGTTCATGTAGACCAGATAACCATCATGATAAGGGATGAATTAGATCATTATATATGGCAACTTAAGAATTTTAGACCATAATCCTTATTTCAGACGGGTAAGTTAGCTTCATCGCTGTATGCTCGTACCGGGAGTAATTCATCATCAGTTTTGCTGTCTTAAGCCTCTTAGCTACAGCATAGCTCACTAAGTTTATGGACATGCTTTTATCTTGGCTTCGGTGAACCTTGTCTCACCTCTATATCTCCATATTACTCTAACTATATTGGTTGATCCTTTTTTGATAGGTATCTCAAATTTTTGGTGACTATTACTGGGTATATTCAAACTCTTCCTATAAGTTATGTTTCCCGCGGCCAATACCATAAGAATAGCGTTGTCTGGCTCTGCATTACCCTTATTGCTTACTATTATTCGCGCATTGTCTTCTCTTAGCTCATCTAATGCTATCTCTATCTCAGGTTCTGGTCTTAGGACGGTGTAAGCGAGGACGCTTGATATGAGTACCTCTGTTGCCCCATTTAAGTATTTTAATTTTAGCTCGCCACAGCCCAGTAGACAATGTGTCTCTATATCTATTATTCCGCTTACATTAATTCTTTTCTCGTCCCCGCAACAGTCTATGGCTAAGCTTCCATTCCCATTAATATATCCAGTTACTCTAACCTTAGATCTTCTATTCATCTCCTTGGCTGAAGCAATGTTTATTGTTACTTCGTGTGCAGGGTTTAGGGTAAAGCTATTAGCAGCGTAGCTTGCTATAGTCTTAGACTCCTTAGCGCTATACGCGAGTAGTAAGGCTAGTTTAAGTATTCTTATCTCCTCTTGTGAGTCATAGTATATCCTTAATGGGTATTGTCTTACTCTTCTTCCCTCAATTAATGGTTTTACATTAAATATTATCTTGTTAAAGACCTCATTGCCGAGCTTATAGCTATACATGGGTTTAATTTCTCTAGCTACCGCTATACTATTGAACCATAGTCTTAATCTATCTATGTAGCTTCTTTTAGCCAGAATCTCTAATTCTAGTAATGCTGTTATAGGTTGAAGTGTTTCAAGGGGTGCCTCAAATATTGTGTTAAATTCTCTAGGATTGGATGATCCGCCTAGAATATAATTAGGGAACTGAACTATGTATGTTAGGTCACCATCATAGGTCTTATTGAATAGTGGTTGTACGTTCATGCCTCTACACCTTATATAGTCTTCTAGCTTGCTTAAGCTAGTCCCCGTCTCCAGGGCTAGAGGATACTCCACTAGCTTCATGCATTTTTTTGTTTCTCTTAAGAAGACTCCTTTCTCATGTAATTTATTAAAGGCTTATTCTTGATGACTGTTATGAACTCGTTGATAGTTATTGCATTATTTAGTTGATCTAGCCTTATTCTTAGCTTATTGTTAGCATCAGCATCTTTTTGTGTATCTATCAACTTGTTGAGGTCTAGCAGTAGCCAGTGCTTACTAGTCTTTACGGCTAGAAGGGCTTTGCCTCCAGCCCTCTCTGCAAAATCTAGTAGTCTGCTTATCTTTGTCTTGTCGAGGTATATTGTTGTGCTTTTTACTCTTCTCTTTACCTCGAAGACGAATATAGCGCCTTTATACATGGCTACTACATCTGGATAGAATATCCTTCTAGCACCAGCTCCGCTTGAAGGAGCGCGTATGACGGCAAACCCTGCTTGCCATAGTTTATGTACAAGCTCCCTCTCGGTAGCACTACCCGTCTTTTTTGGTTTTGAAGGCATGCTGTAACCCTTTGTACTAACCTATAAAGTTTATCTTTATCTGAACGCCGTACTTTTCTTCGATTTTTCTCAGCTTCTTCCTCTTCCTCAAGACTATTTTCGAGAGCGCGCGTGGAGTGTTGATGACTACCGTATTATCATGTATTTCGACCTCGCTTCCTGGCAGCATTCTCTCAATAAGCTTTCTGATGCTATCGGTTTTTGATGGTTTAAGAGACTTCACGGGTATAACCATGGTTTGTTCCCCGAACGTGTATATCTCATAGAGTAGCTCGTCTGTAAGGAAGTCTCTTACCTCTACTACTGGTCTTGCTAGCTCAGCTTCACGCAGCCCTGTAGGCAGTTTTACAGTCATTCTTAGTTCTAGGACTTGTGCTACCTCGCCCTTATCTATGAATATTACTGTGTCTAGTATGCTAGGTAGCATGCCTAGGTCTATTCTGTGTAAGAACCTTTGTATAGCGTCTATAGGCGTTGTCGCATGCACTACCCCAATCATGCCAATACCAGCTAGCCTCAAGTCAACGTAGAGCTTAAAGTCTTCATCTGTTCTCAGCTCGTCGAAGACCGTATAATCAGGTCTGCTCAGAAGCAATATATCATGAAGTTCGCCTAGATCGGCGTAGTTCTTTGAATATTGTGTTATATCTGGAGGTAGCATCATGTCTCTCGGAGACTCTATAGTTTTAACGACTTTTCCTTTTCGTGCATAGTACTCTGCTAGTGCTTGAGCAAAAGTAGTCTTCCCCATGCCTGGGGCTCCAGCTATTAGTATGCCTTCAGCTCTCTCCTCGAGTCTTTTTAGGACCTTGGTTGGTAGCTTGTAGTCCTCCAGTTTTAGCTTTCTGAGCGGCCTAACTATGGTTATCTCCCATAACTCGCTTAGAGGGGGTCTTGTTATGACTATCCTATACTTCCCCAGTTGTACTATAGTGGAGCCTGCTCTATCGATTTCTATAAAACCATCTGTCCTTCTTTTTGCAGCCTCAACGATTCTGTTAGCCAGCTCCTCCAGCTCCTCCCTAGTTAGTGGAGTTTGCGATAAATCCACTAATTTCCATGACCCAGGTCTTCCTCTTTTAGCCTTGGCAGGTACTCCCTCCTTTAGATGGACGCTCATAGTGTCCTCGCTGAACATTTTCTCTATAAAGTCTAGCTCCTCTTCAGTCCTTTTAGGAGAGATGTACATCACGTTTACGCCCATCGCCTTTGCTGCCAGGGCTTGTACCTTGTCAGCAGTTATCAGTATCGCGCCTACCTCATAGGCATACTCCCTTATTATCGCGTCAATGCTCTCGCTGCCAAGAATCCTTATATCGCTGGCTTTCGGTCTTTCACCCACAACCTCTACGTCAATTAGCCCTTCTCTTGCTAGTTCACGTAGCTGGCTTATCTCTTGTAGACCAGCATAGCCTGTTGTCCTTCCTTGGTTAGCTTGATGCTCTAGCTCGGCTATGACTGCCCTATGGATTAGTATTCTTCCCTTGAGCCTCCCCTCTTTGATTAACTTGCTAACTATCCCTTCAACTAGTACGCTAGTGTCTGGTATATATACTGGAATTGTCTCGCCATAGCTAAGGCTTACCACTTCCCCTATACCCCTTACATAGCTAAGAGACTGCAGTGTAAGTTTATATGCATCCCTAGCCTCTTCCCCTATGCCTCTATCAGGGTATGATGGTCTTGAATAGTTTCAGCCTACCCCACGAGCTTCTCATAACCACCACGAATACTATACGATGGGGATGACGGTGGATAAGAGCCAGGTTAATGCTATTAGGGTCCGTCTAACACTTGACAACATAGCAGTATTACTACTAAAAAGCGGTAATCGTTACATCACAGCTAAGAGGCTTGCAGCGATGCTAGGAATTTCTACTCGTACTGCGGGCCGCATCCTATCTCTCATGAAAGAGCAGGGCCTAATAGAAAAATGGAGTAGAAAGACATATAGGATACCAGGCCTAAACATAGATAGCCGTACCAGCAAGGGTGCCTTACTTGCCTAGGAGACCCATAAAGCTAATACTGGTAACGGCTGAGCATCATCCCTATCACAAAATGTGGATTAACATTGCCAAGGAGGTTAGCCGAGAACTAGGGGTAGAACTAGAGGTCAGGGAGGAGGATTACATCTTTCTTACAGAACATGGGGATAAGGACGAATATGGCATGGCCTGGCTTCCACAGCTAATAGTACAATATGATGATGGAAGCTATAAAGTCGCTCTCTCGAATCTACCTCTTGGTAAAGACTATAAGCCAGATCAGCATAAAGCAGTTAAGGAAGCATTAAATAATACTTTAGTCGATGAAGCCCAGATTCATCATTAATTATATTAAGTAATATAGTTTGTGGGCTTCTACTGCTTTCTAAGACGGGGCTCAGCTTGTCAGCCATTCGGGTACCATATGTTCCAACACCACTATCTGTGGCTAGGAAAATGCTCGAAATAGCGGGTGTAGGTACCGGTGACATAATCTACGACTTAGGTTGCGGCGATGGCCGTATAGTATTACTTGCCGTAAGGGAGTTTGGTGCAAGAAAGGGCGTTTGCGTAGAATTGCGTGAGGATCTCCTAGAGAAGGCCAAACGAGAGGCTACCCGTTACAATGTATTAGATCGAGTAGAACTCAGGCACGAGGATTTCTTCGAGACAAATATTAGCGATGCAACGGTAGTTACACTATATTTACTTACAAGTATTAACGATGAGCTTGCACCAAAACTTGAAAGAGAATTAGATGATGGTGCTAGGATAGTTTCGCACGAGTTTAAGATAACTTCTTGGAAGCCTCTCATAGCAGCTTCAGTATATGATGGCTTAATATCTCATAGCATCTATCTCTATGTGAAAGGAATGCATAAGTAAAAGGATATCAAAAGACATGAGGATAGCTTTAAATACTCCTCTTAGGTTTGTGATGAAGGCTGGAAAAAATACATCTTAAGGGTAAGATAATGCCTGAAGTTATAGTAATTAATACTGAAGATGGTAAACTACTGGCAAGCGAAGTCAGGAACGTTAATGAAATCTCAGTGGCAGTGAAGGATGCAGCAGCTAACGCGTTAAAAAGGTGGAGTCCGGATCAAAGCGACTTCACTATAATACGCTCGTACTTCGAGGCTAGATATAAACTTCCCTTAGATCCTGCATTGTATGATAAGATAATGGAGCTTGGTCTAGAACTATATCGTGAAGGGGATGAAGTTATAGTCAAGGTACCTGTATACACCATTAGCTATAATAATCAGTGGCTTGGCGACACTTATCACGATAAAGGAGTAATTGTGGTATCGCTATACATTGATGATGAGGAAAAGAGACAGCTAGAAGAATACGCTATAGGGATAACTAGGGAGCCTAAGAGGATTAGCCAAGAAACCTATGATCTTGAACTATCCGAGGAGGATTTAAGAAGACTCGAGGAAGGCCTTGAAGAAGCCGTGGAAGAGCCTAAGAAAAAGAGGAAGAGGAAAAGGTAGTTGTTACCTCCTTTTAAAGAAGAACTCCAGCCTCCTAGACCCTATAATATCGTCCCAGTTTATGCTAAGTGTTCCAAGCACTTGCTCGAATGTTGTCTTCAAGTAGTCAATGTATTTCTCCACATCAACTTCTACTAGTCTTGCTAGCTGGATGGGTTTAACCCCTTCACCACTCTTGGTCTTAACGAAGGATATTATATCGCCTGGTGAGACCTCGATGCCTGCATTAACTAGTTGGCGTGCAGCTTTAACGTGCTGAGGCGTATTCTTGGTGTACGCTTCTAATGGCTTATTTAAGGCCACTTTTATTGCTAGCTCATCTAGGTTGTAGTCTAGGCTCTTAAGCCTATTGTATATCTCTTGTATTTTTCTCTTGATGACCTCCCTAAGTCTTAGGAAACCCTCGGCATCTTCAATCTTGCCTATAAGCTCTAGAATCTCGGCAAACTCTTTCTTTAAAAACTCTGGTGTATTCCTCTTCTTTGCAATAAGTCCCTTGATGTCTATTTCTCCCTCAGGATAAACACCAATATAATTCTTCTTGAGTCCAGAGAACGTTACAAACCTATATACCTTATCAACCTCTAGTTCAAGTCCAAAGTTCTCATTAACGTATCTTATAAGCTCGTCGAGTAGTTCTCTACGCGGATTCCATAAGAATAATGAGTCTGTATCGCCATAGAGTACTCGTAGTCCCAGCTCGCTCGCCTTCTTAAGCGTAAGTCTTATCGCATACCTGCCTATCGCCGTGACGCTCTCAGCTACTGGAGGAGAGTAAAGGGGGAAGCTTGACGCCCCGAACACACCATAGCTAGCGTTTATATAAACCTTTAATGCTGCCTGGACAGTGTCGTACCACGCTCTAAGCTCAGGGGGTAGAGACTTGTCCTTTGCTTTCCTCTTATATATTTTCACCCTATAGTCTCTCAATAGGCCAACTATTTGGGAGGTTATGCCTTTAATACTCTTACACACGGTGTGACCTACATCAGGTACTTTAATTATTTTACCTCCTGGGCATTCTACTGGATTTACTGTTTCATAGCTTAGATTCCACTTCTTGATTATAGTTGGGTATAGGCTT
Organism: Pyrodictiaceae archaeon; assembly: GCA_040514295.1. Lineage (GTDB taxonomy): Archaea > Thermoproteota > Thermoprotei_A > Sulfolobales > Pyrodictiaceae > JBEVCE01. Next base: position 11,759 of record JBEVCE010000027.1, read on the forward strand.
GCAAAATCAAGTACAACTACATTGAAATATATGCCGTTAGGAGGATCAAGCACGAGCGCACCCTGGTACTTCTTTCCTTTAATTATCGCATCCGACTTTGCCGTACCCTTAAGCTTGATTATCTCCTCTTGAGTGGGTATCAAGTATCCTCTACGTCTATGCTCCCAGTAGAATAAGCTCTTAATCCATGATGATATCTGGCTTCTTGTCAGATCCTCTAAAGGTAGCTTAGATATACGCATGAGTAGTATAATTAGCGTCCATACAAGTTCATTATTAAAAGTGGTAAGTTTTAGTGTAAGGTCGGCGTCCCTAAGGTTGTACTCCACGAGCTCACTTAAGGTTAGATCGCTAATGTTCTTATCAAGTATTATCTTGGTCTCGCCTAGGAGTGCTGATGCTATGGCTTCTAGAGTAAACTCTTTATAGCTATTACCGAAGGCATAGCTTTGGATAGCCTTTATGGAGAAGAACTTGTAGAGGTCTATATGTAGCCCATAGTCTAGGTATGCATAGTCCTTGCTAAACCTTATCGGTATATACTCCTTAGCTATACCTAGTTTTAACGCACGATTATAGAGATAGGGTAAGTCGAAGTTATCCCCATTAAAGCTTAAAACTACGGGATAGTTGGATAATATTTTAAAGGATTCAAGGATCATTGCCTTCTCGCTATCAAACACCTCTATGAAGCTCTTATTGTCCCTAACTACATCTAGTTTATCTCCAAGCTTAAGTCCTTCCCTGTAGAGGACAAAGACTCCTCTTAACTGGTCAGTGGACGAGAACGCTATGCTCATAATAGGATATGAGGCTTCATTAGGATCAGGGACTCTTCCCTTAAAAGGAGTAAAGACTTCGATATCTACAGCTAGCCTAGGTACCCGTGGAGGCTCACTCTCGAAGAGGGGGAGCCAGTTTAAAGCCATCTGCTTGGTTTCCTCATCCTCCTCGGCGAAGGCCTCAATAGTTTTTCTTATAAGTTCGTCGTTCAACATTGGTTTTACAGCAACTAATTTACCGTTAACTATCCTATAGAGTAGGCCAGGGATAAGCCCCATATCATATATGTAGTTCTGATGAAACTTTATGTGAGCCTCCCATGCCCTAGGAACCTTACTTCTAAGTATGGGGACTACATCAGGTGTCTTAACAACAATTTTTGTTACCTTAATATTCTTATTTCTAAGCAGATCCTTCTTTTCGACAACCTCTACATGTTCGAAGCCCGGATGGGAAACTATACTTGGCATGGAATGTACTTTATCTGGTGCTAGGTCGGTGAGGAAGTAGGGCTTATAGCCGCTCTCATCATAGTAGACGATGATCTCATTAGTTTTTGGACTGTACATCTTTAGATAAATCTTTTGTAAAGAACCATCATAATAGCTGCCCAGCAAGTAGCCTTCGTCACCATTATCAGCTCTCCGAGGGCTTCTAGGAAACTTGAGTTCTCCCAGCCTAGGAATCCATGGCCCTCTTTCCTCAACAATATCGACCTGTTTTTCCAAACTCTTATCCTTACTACCCTCATTACCCTCCTTTACCTCTTCCTCTAGAGTCTCGCTAACGCGCTCTTCACCAAGCATCTGGTCTAATGACGTGTTAATGGTATGCTCCATTACCTTCTCGTCAACACTATTATTACCTAGACCTGTGCTCTTATTCAGGCTTTCGTCTCCCTTGGCTCTAGTCTTGCCTGAAAGGAACTCTAAGAGATTTCTATGCTTACCCTTTTTATACTGGTAGCGCATTGGCGGCACCATCGGCTAGTGACTAGGAAAAGCTTCTTGCCGAAACTCGCCCAGGCTAACTAGAGTCTAGGGTAACCCTGTAAAACGCTATATGCGTCCTTT
>JBEVCE010000028.1:0-13385 GCA_040514295.1 Pyrodictiaceae archaeon
ATAGATAAACTCGATTGTAGCCGTATACGCAGTCGTTGTAGGCCAGTCAGTAATGCCAATCAGTTATTCGTTTTCCTCGCTGGCGGCATTGAGGATAATATGATAAAGGTTAACGCTATACGTGTACTCTATATCGTGGAGGATGCTAGTGGCTTAGGCTTACAGCTGGTGGACACTGTTAAGGACATTATCAAGGGCGATATCAACGCTGCTAGGAGACTCGTCGATATAGTTACCAGGCTGGTGAAATCCTACAAGAACGTACTAGCTAGAGTAGATCCTGTCTTCGAGGAAGAGACGATATCCATTGTACACATGTCTCCCCTACTAAGACTTATACTGGGCTTATAGAAGCGCTCCTTGCCAGTGATCTACAGCCAGCCTTCACAACCCCATATGAGTGATCTACGGCCAATAATAAGTACATGTCTCCTCCCCCTACATCTTGTATGGGGTGCTTATTGACTTTACGTGTACTCCTCACGCTTCCTCCAGGAATTCACGATCTAGAGATCTATCGTATTACTGGCATGAAGGCGCCGCCGCTAGGCCTAGCATGGATAGCAGCAGTACTAGAGAAGAGAGGACATAAGGTCAAAATTATAGATACCCCAACTCTTGAGATAGGGCTTGAGAAGTGGCTTAGTGAGGTTAAGTCTTGGAGCCCGGACATTGTCGGAGTATCTATGCTGACTCCTACTGCTCCTCGAGGCTATCGTGCAATACGTAGGCTTCGCGAAGAGCTAGGAGACGATATCATTGTCATTGCGGGTGGCCCTCATCCGACATTCATGTTTAAGGAAGCTCTCTCGAACGATATAGATGTTGTTGTGCGTGGTGAGGGTGAGTACACGACACTAGAACTCGTAGAGACTATAGAGGCTCATGGACTCGATAGAGAAGCTTTGAAGAAGGTACGTGGAATAGCATTTAAGGATAGGGATGGAAGGATCATAGTGACTCCAGAGAGGCCTATGATACTAAACCTAGACGAACTCCCCTGGCCTGCAAGACACTTGCTGCCAATGGATCGTTACACCTTGTTCGGTAAACCTATACGTGTAGCTCATATACTAGCTAGCAGAGGCTGTCCCTATGGATGCATATATTGCATAACGAGCTACTTCTGGGGACGCAGGATAAGGTTCAGATCAGCTAAGAATGTTGCTGATGAGATACAACATGTTGTTGAAAAGTATAAGGCCAAGTATATTGTTTTCGTAGACGACGAGCTAACAGCCGGAAGGAAGTTCGTATATGAACTTATAGGAGAGCTCAAGAAGAGGGGCCTAGATTTACCCTTTGCTTGTGGGGCCCGGGTAGACCATCTTACTAGGGATTATCTCAAGTTCCTTTACGATAATAATTGCGTCGCGGTGTATGTTGGCGTCGAGTCGGCTAGCCAGGAGACTCTAAATAAGATAGGTAAAAAGATAACCATAGAGCAGGTTAAACGCGTATTCCAGTGGAAGCGTGAGCTTGGAGGTTTCATGACCGGTTCCTTCATATTAGGTTTCCCCTGGGAGACAGTAGATGATATGAAGAAGACCGTGGAGTTCGCTATAAGGCTTGACCCAGACTATGCTCAGTTCACGGCATTGACCCCATATCCCGGCACGCCTCTTTTCGAATACGCTTCAAGGCATGGGCTTATAGAGGACTGGAACTGGGAACATTATACTACTGTCAGGCCTGTCATGAGGGGCTTCTACTTCGGGCTACAAGATCTAGCCAGGATGCTCAAGTATGCTTATCGAAAGTTCTATCTAAGATCAGCTTTTATCCTACGCGAGCTGAGAGCTGGTAGGCTTAAAGACCTAATAGGTGTTATTGGAAAGGAGGTCGCATCATTGCTGAAGGAAGCTATTGCTAGACCACTTAAGTGGGGGAGGGTGTAGCCATGGGGGGAAAGAAGCAGGAGAGGGGAGGCATAGGCGCGTTACTAGCAGGCTTAAGGCTAACATTCAACAACCCGGTTATGAGGCTGGCTCTCAAGGCAGCTAGTACGCCTACTCGATGTATCTATTCATCGAGAGGAGAGGTTGAGGCCCCACTAATCTATCATGCTCTTTCCATATTCGCTGGTGAGACTACTTATGCATGCCCTATCACAGCTAGGTTCCTCTCGTCAATAATAAATAAAGTTATCGAGACAGTGATCAAGCTACTACGAGGGAATCTTGACGAAGCCCGTGTAGCCCTCAAAGACCCTGCCCTGCGTAGGGGAGTAGCGCTAGTAATGAAGGGATTAGGCCTCTATGGAGTTACTGTTCCACAGAAGCTTCCAGCACCATTCCTCGTAGTCTGGAACTTCACCAACATGTGTAACCTTAGATGCAAGCACTGTTACCAGAGAGCTGATAAACCGCTTCCAGACGAGCTGAGCTTAAAGGAAAAGCTCATGCTGATCGACGAGCTCGATAGAGTGGGGTTGGCGTCCATAGCTCTCAGTGGCGGTGAGCCTACTATACACCCAGACTTCTATACGGTCTTAGCAGAGATTGCGCGAAGAGGGATGTACGCAGCTGTTGCTACCAATGGATGGGTTTTCGCCGATATAGAGAAGCTCGAGAGAGCTGTAAAGCTAGGCTTAAGATATGTAGAAGTATCGGTTGATAGCGCTAACCCCAGGAAGCACGACTGGTTCCGTGGCGTGCCGGGAGCATGGAGGAGGGCTGTCAAGGCGTTAGAAAACGCCGTGAAACTAGGTGTTAACCATGCAATGGCTGTTACCATCACTAAGGCTAATATAAATGAGATAGACGATATACTCGACCTTGCCGAGAGCATAGGTGTTAAAAGAGTTGTATTCTTTAACTTTGTGCCGACCGGTAGAGGTAAGGAGAACCTATGGCTGGATATAGACCCTGTTGAAAGAGAAAAGTTCCTAAGGAAGATATATCGGGAGATGAGGCGTAGGAAGATAGAACTCGTAAGCACAGCACCACAGTACGGTAGGGTCTCACTACAAATGAGCAAAGGCGAGGAAATAGCTCCTACCCACTTCTACGTCGGCGGCGATCCTGTCGTAAAAGCACTAGCAGAGTTTATAGGCGGATGTGGTGCAGGCAGGATCTATGCAGCAATACAACCTAACGGGGATGTAGCACCCTGTGTATTCCTACCAGTCAAGGTGGGTAATATACGTGAGAAGAGCTTCTGGGAGATATGGACAAAGGATCAGCTAATGAATAAGCTCCGGGATCGTGATCAGCTCAAAGGCTTCTGCAAGATATGTCCATACCGCGAGATATGCGGCGGATGTAGGGCTAGAGCCTACGGATACTATGGTGACCCCCTAGCTCTCGACCCAGGTTGTATATACAATATCAGGGAGTGGAAGAAGCTTGTAGAGGAGTTGAAGAGGACAACACATAGCCTAACACCTAAAGAGAGAAGGGAAATAGAGTCAATGATTAAGGACAAGTAATAGCACAGAACAGCGTTCCCCACCTCCACACCTAGCTTTTCCAGCGATTAATAAGCTGGCCCTGGTTCTAATATAATTAAAATGGCAAAGCAGCGTGCTAGGCGCCATTATACTCTTAGGTGTTAACAGGTATTGTTGGCTCAAAAACCATGTAAGCTTAAAGCACTAGGCTTAAACGTAGATTACACAAGATGCACTAGATGCTACGACTGTATAGAATATTGCCCTACTAAAGCACTATATATAAAGGATGGCGAGTTTAAGCTTATCCGGGAGAAGTGCATTATTTGTCTAGCATGCATGGCTCTCTGTAAGCCAAAAGCCATTACCATTATTCCTTCCTGGGAATGTAGTATGCAGGGTTAGTATGGCCATGAAGATCCTAGTAAGCGATGTATGGATGCTAATTCCAGGCTTGAAGCGGAAGGGATTTATAGTCCTTGAGGATGGAGAGGTTAAAGCTTATGGTGACGCGCCTCCTGAAGAGTATCAGTACGCTGAGCTAGTTATTGGGGGCGATGGCCGGGTCTTACTGGCTGGTTTCACCTACATAGGCTCCATAGAGCCTTACCCTATTAGGCATTTAGCGGTTAGGCTAGATCCCATAGAATTCCTTTACTCGGATATAGCTAGGAGGCTTGCTAGAGTGGATCCAGAGAAGGCTTATTATTCCTCACTAGTAGCTCTCTATGAGCTAGCGTTATCTGGGTTCACGGAAGTTGTTGCTATAGATCCTCATCCTAGAGAGATAGCTGAGGCTATGAGGAAGATAGGGCTGCATGGAGCAGTTCTTGTACCAGTAGGCTGTAGCTATCAGCCTCCAGGATGGAGGGAGGCCTTAGAGGCCATAACTGAATCCACCGGGTTTAAGGGCATAGTGCGTCCAGGGGTTATGCTATGCAAGAATGTTAGCGATATGCTGGATAGCGTGCTCTCACGGTATGAAGACATAATAGTCTTTATCGATAGGAATGGTTTTCTTGAAACCTATTGGCCTACTCCTAAGGGCTTTAAAAGACTAAGGCTATCTCTGAAACTTTCTAGTAGGGGTTATGATCTATACGGTCTAGGCGTACTCCACTATACAAGTCCTTTCCAAGCCCTATGCCAGCTGGCTAGCACTATTGGTGTCGAGGAGGCGTATGAGAGGCTCACGGTCACTCCCTGGAGCCTGCTATGGGGCCTTAAGATCCCCTCAAGCCTAGTGGTTATTGACATACGTGAACCTCCATGCTGGGTGCCGAAGACTGAACTAATTGATGTAAGCTTACTTACTACTTGTATGCCTCGAATAGAGACTGTAATCTCTAAGGGCAATGTAGTAGTTGATGCTGGTATGGGTATTGAGGTTGGTGCAGCGGATGTGGAAAAGGCTAGGCCGGTGCTAGAAGAGCTTGCAGAGGTACTAGGTGGCTAGAGCATTGTCTCCGCTTAAAGCCTGTGTCATGTATACTGGTGGGAAGGATAGTTGTTACTCCCTACACTGGGCAGTATACCACGGTCTTGAGGTAGAGTGCCTCCTAACCGTCAAGGCCTCTAGCTGGGACAGTAGGCTCTTTCACTATCCCGGCCACGAGCTGGTGAGGCTTCATGGAGAAGCACTAGGGTTGCCTGTCGAGGTCGTGGAGGCCCCCATGCCGAGGGAGGAGGAAGAGCTAAGGACATTGAGAAGACTTTTTGCCATAGCTAGGAGGGAGTACGGAGCCGAGATAATATTATCCGGTGCCCTCCTTAGCGACTACCAGAGACTCCTCTTCTCTATAGCAGCATGGAGAGAGGGACTTCACGTCTTAACGCCCTTATGGAGGAAGAGCCAGGAGGAGTACATGAGGAGCCTCGTGAGAGAGGGCTTCAAGATCCTAATATTATCGGTTCAAGCTTATGGGCTCCCACCAACCTATGTAGGACGCGTCTTGGACGAGAAGCTTGTTGAGGACATCATTAGAAGGGCTAGGATCTATGGCTTTAACCCGGCCTTTGAGGGAGGTGAAGCCGAGACTCTTGTTCTAGACGCACCTTTATTCCGGAGAAGACTCGTAATAGAGGGGAGTGTTGTGAGGCTAGGCCCAGAGCATTATATGCTGAGAGTAGAGGCTGCTAGGCTTGTTGACAAGGCTTAAACTATAGCTCGTGCCAGTACCTAATAATAGTGTATAGTGGTGCTATCCCCAGCATGCCAAGTATTAGGGGTGATAAAACGCATCCCCTTAGTAGGGCTAGGAATACAGCATAGAGGCTTAGGAAGCTGTAGGTTAGTTCAGGTATTAATTTAGGAAGTTGTGGCCCTTCATCCTCTCTTCTCTTAGGAGTCTTCTCCCCAAGTCTCCCTCTACGCTCAATTAGGCCTTGGAGGCTAGCCCAGAGGATTACGGGAGTCATGCTAGCTGATAGGGCTGCAGCTCCTCCAGACACTCTCATAGCCTTAAGCATGGAGTAACCTTTTTCGCGAAGGATCTCCATGATTGGTGCACCACCTATACCTAGTAGGATGATCAGCATGAAGCCTATGAGGTCTATTAGTCTAGGAGAGGCTCCAACTATAACCGATAATGGTATTATTAGGACCCATAACGATGATACCAAGTACTGGGCTAGATACACTATGAGTTCTAGCTTCTCTATGAGAGATATGTGTCTAGAGCCTAGTATGACCCCGATCCTCCTTACTAAGAGTTGGCTGGCCCCTTTACACCATCTAGCTTGTTGCTTTCTAAGTGAAGTATAGGATGGTGGTACACCTACGAATGTAGCTGCATCCTCAGATAATAGTAGCCTATAACCCTTACCCACAAGTCTTAGCCCATACTCTACATCTTCTAGTATGATATCCTCGCTCCACAACCCTACATCGTCTATGACCTCTCTATGTAGTATGGTGCCAGAGCCTAGGAATAGTAGGGGCAGCTTAAGTCTACACCTAGCAGAGTAGAGGATTCTAGAACCATATTCTATTAGCGCCGAGGCAGCTTCTTGCAGTTTAGAACCCTTATTCCACCTAGGCTTCCATAGCCCGATGGCTCCAGGCTTGACGCTTAAGTAGTGGAAGTAGTCTTTGCAGCAAGGTCTATCATCTATATCGATCACAGCTATATAGTCTCCGTGGGCGTGTCGTAACGCGTCATTGAGCGCAGCGGCCTTACCACGAGGCTTACTATTATATACTAGCTTGTAGACAATATTACTATCCCTTAAAGCCTCGCCAAGGACTTGCTCGACCTCTCTCCTATCTCCACCATCCCAGGCAAGTATGACTTCTCTAGGCTTACATGCTAGTTGTTTTAGGCTGATGAGAAGATCTCTAAGCAGATCCAAAGGCTCATCGTATGCCGCTATTACTAGTGAGAGTTTAGGGCATTCTCTCCAGTCTGTATCACAGGGAGGCTTGTTCTTAGCTAGATAGTAGATTAAGCTAGGATAGAGTGTTGATAGTAATGCCAGGAGGCCGCCCGCAATGGCGAGAGAGTCTCCAAGGCTATGTCCCGGCAGCAACAGCTCTCCTACCTATCCCAGTACTCGTAGAGGATGATCCGGCTTCTACCTAGTTTTAGAATATTTTAACTCCTCATATACTATTTTACGGAGTTTTAACAGGTTGTCGTATAAACGTAACACGTCTACGTAAAGACCATAGATGGGCCCCTTCACATCCTCGTTATTACCGCTTAGGACTCCTATAATCCTCTCCATATCATTTAATATGTTAAGGGACTCCTCTATCATCCTAATAGCCTCGCTAATAGCCTCCTCTCTCCCGGTCATAGCTCTATTACCCCCTAGGTTTACGAGACTCTGTCTTTACCATCTCATAGTGAAGTGCTAGAGCTTCTATAGTGGCTTTTGTAGCTAGTTCTAGGCTCCTCATAAACTTCTCTTTGGTCTCTGTTTCCTCGCTCTCGAGTAGGACTCCTCTAGCTATGCCCTTAGGCTGACTAGCCTCCACAACTAGTATAGAGGCAGCCGTGAGCTTCTTTAATAAAGACATTGTGTAGAGGGCTGCAGTGTCAAGGTCCATAGCCTGCGCTATCTTATGATAAACCCTCATCTTGTCCGTGATCTCGCTATTAACGTAGTAGACGTCAGTGCTCCATATTATTCCAACTTTCGCCTCTATGTTGTAGGCATTGAATGTCCTAAGTATATGCTCTATGAGCGCGTAATCAGCGCTTGCAGGGACTTCTGCAGGCAAATAATGTTTTGATACACCATCACCCTTTATGGCGGAAGACGCTATTATGATATCTCCAATGCTTAGCGTGGGGTAGAGGGCATAGGCGCTACTAAGCTCTATTACTACTCGTGCTCCTACACGCGTTAACTCCTCTATAGCTATGGCGGTTGATGAGGGGCCTACAGGCTTTAGGACTATAGCGATGTTAGCTCCTCTATAGGCTCCCACGGCTACTTGGAAGCCATTACGCCCACGGGTTGTTACAACCCCCGCGAGTAGCTCTACACCATAGCTAAACGCCTCTTCTAGGTCAGTCATAAGTATGTGCGTAGGCGCCTCAACAACCCTAGTATATGGTTGCTTAGGCAAGGCTCTAACCTACCACCACTAAAGCTACTATCCTCTCACCGCTACGTTATTGATCCAGGTACCCCCAGTACTATGTTATTACTTTTACCCTTATCCGGTCTTATCCTTATCACGTCAAGCACCCCTCAAAGATCAACTACACAACCTAAACCCTATCAAGACATCTTGATATAAGTTAGGCGAGAGGGGGGTAAGACTTAAAGGCTGATAGGACCCCCTACCCCCCGGGGGGTGTTGGAGGCTATGACTTTATCAGTGGCTTGGACTAGAACAGAGACTGTGGAGAAAGGGCCTAAAGTATATGGTAAGCATGTTTACGGCAACCTATACGGGTGTGACAGGAATATTCTTGGTGATGAGGAGAGGTTGAGGTCTATAGTGGTAGAGGCAGCTAACATAGGGAATATGACGCTACTTGACGTCAAGTCATGGAAGATTGGTGAGGGTGTCAGTGTTGTCGCTATTGTACTTGAGAGCCATATAACTATTCATACGTGGCCAGAATACAGCTTCGCTACAGTAGACGTCTATAGCTGCGGTAAACATACTAACCCGGAGGCTGCTTTCGAGTACATAGTTAAGATGCTAAGGCCTAGTAGGGTGGAGAGAGGAGTCGCGGATAGGTCGTTGGAATAGTAAGGCTTTTCTTGAGGCCATAGTTTTTTATCCATAGCTTTTAATACTTTATTGTGAATTCATCGAACTCTCCACGATATTCCTCGAAGTTAACTTCTAGACTCTCGACTCGAGCAGCAGGGGGGCCTCGAAGACTCCAGCATATGACTTTCTCTACAGCGTCACGGTCACCCTCAAGAACAGCCTCCACAGTATAGCCGTCAGGAAGATTACGCACCCAGCCTTTAACACCATACTTCTCTGCAACTCTCTTCATGTTCGCCCTAAAGAATACTCCTTGAACAATGCCACGAACATATATATGAGCCCTAACTTTCTTAGCAATCGTCATTGATTATCACCCTCTAGGATAGTGTAATATGAGGTGTAGCCTATACTGGCCTCCAGATATACTTTGCCCCTTACCACGGGCTACCGCGTATAAGTATTCCTAGACAACCTGGTAGTAGCGAAAAGGGGAAGGGGATCTACAGCGATGCAGGAGAAGCCCCCATTAGTTAGCCTGCTTGAGTCGATGGGCTATGAGATCTACTATTGGAGCGATGATCCGTCAGAGCCTGAATACACTAATGTGTTATTTAGAGAGCTTCTCGGGGGGCTGGAAAGACTGGAGATAGGGAACAAGAGGCTCTACAAGCATCAGTATGAGGCCTTAAGGAGGCTTGAGGAGGGTTACAACATTATACTTACAGCTAGAACAGGATCGGGTAAGACGGAGGCGTGGGCTTTAGCTGCTTTAAGGAATGATTGGAGAGTACTTGCCATATACCCTACCCTAGCACTAAGTGCTGACCAGATAAGGAGGCTTGAAAGATACTATGAGGTAGCTGGTGGTGGTAGGGACAAGGTAGTTAGAATGGATAGGCCGACACTTGGACGAAAAGGAAGGAACACCATACTAAGTAGACTAAGTAGGGCTAAGCTCGTTATAACCAATCCTGCATTCCTTCTAGCAGAGGTTAAGAGGATTGCGCAGAACCCCTCGAGATCACTCCTTCACAGCTTCCTTGGCGACCTTGACCTCATAGTTGTAGATGAGTTAGACTTCTATAGCCCACGTTCAGCTCATCTAATAATAACTGTTATAGATCTTATAGTAAACTATTTGAGTGCGAGGAAGCCGCGCATAGCAGTTCTTTCAGCTACATTGGGTAATCCAAGCCAGTTAGCAGAGATTCTGACTAGCATTAATGGGAGGAAGACGTCTATAATTGAGGGAAAGCCCTTCAAAGTGAAGAATTACACGATAGTGGTCCTGGGCAAGAATATCGAGAGTCTTAAAAACTTCATCCTCTCATACATCGATGTTATAAGGCAACGTGCGTCATGGATACTCGACATCATAGATGATGATAGGGAGCTTAAAGAACACCTCTATGAGATATATGATGGGCTTGAAGCTATAGGCTTACACCCGCCGAGGCCTGGCATCAATCTGGCTGAGATCATAGCAGCTCTCTTGAATGATAAGGATCCAGGCGTGTCCCTAGTCTTCACTAGAAGCATACGTCATGCCGAGAGAGTGTATCGGGAGATCTTAGAGCAGGTTCCCACCGAGAAGTCGAGATTAGTGGCTATCCACCACCACCTGGTTCCCAAGGATGTAAGGGAGTCCATAGAGAATGATGCTAGGATGGGTAGAGTCAAGGTAATAGTCACTGTAAGGACTCTTGCACAAGGAATAGACATAGGTACTATAACGAGGATAATACATGTAGGCCTACCTCTTGATCTAAGAGAGTACTTGCAAAGGGAGGGTCGTAAGGGTAGGAGGAGAGAAATAGCATTCACCGAGACACTAATAATTCCTAGCGGTCTATGGGATAGAAAGCTGCTCGAAATGGGGTCTTCTGCTCTAAGGGAATGGCTGGAGCTACCCCTCGAGAAGCTCTACATAACGCCTCGGAACAAATATGCGTTGGTTTTTAGGGCTATCTGGAAGCTACTAAGAGGCCTAGACCTGGACAGCGAGGAGCATAAGGCTCTATTAGAACTCGGGCTAGTAGAGGAGAGTATGGATGCCCTAGGAAGACCTAGGCTAGCGTTGAACGAGCGTGGTAAGAGGTTTTGGAACGAGATCGGCTTCTATGAGCATGGGCCACCCTATGGCTATAGAAAGATAGTATTATCAAGGGCTGGCCAGCAGGTTCTTCCCGAGGAGGTATCGTATAGGGATCTTGTAGAAAAGTACCAGCCTGGCTGTTTTGACCCAATAACAGAGCTAATAGTAGTCGCAGTCTCTACCAGTGAACGTAGAGTCTATGAGCAAGCCATAGACGATGCTATTGAGGACCAGGAATGGCTTACAACAGCCGTAGCACGCTATGAGGACATCAAGAGGGCTTGGGGGGAGCAGCCGAATCTGCAGGCAGATATAAAGTACGGTAGGATATCGCCTATAGTTAATATAAACGTTCGTGCTCCCCGCAACGGGTTTGGAGAGCTTGTTGAGGAGCCTTTAGGTGTAGAATGGGTTATTGAGTCTAGGAGGCCTAGACTAGCCTCAGCAAAGGGTATGGTGAGGACCTACAGAGAGATCGGCATAATCTCCATAGACTCGCCCGTAGAGGGACGATACCGTAACTACACCTACGGTTATGTATTTGAGGCTCCAGGCCATCTTAGGGGGGATGATATACGCCTAGGCCTGGCACTACTAATGGTTTTCCTGAGGCTTGACCCCAACCATGCTGTGCCATTAGGGCTTATCAGGTACGCTGTTTCTTCAAGCCAGGGGGTCAGGATGATACATCTATGGGAGAGTGATGCTGCAGGTATTATTGATGAGCTTGACTGGATGAATATTGCCAAGAACCTTAAGAAGTATGAGCCTCCAAGGATAATGGTTCCCCTGGTCTCTGCGATAGATCCTCTCTCCGGGCTAAGACTAATTAAGGGTGAGGTATCTCTCAAGGAGGCACTAGACTATGCTGCTAGTATAGCTGAGGCCATAGCTGGCTTCAAGCTTATAGAGAAAGGTATGCTTAGAATAGTGGTTCCAAAAGGGAGGCTTAATAACGTTGCAGCTATAGCACTAGCATACGAGAGGATAGATGATGAGCAGCTATTAGCGGTAGCAGGTTATGATGGCAGTGAAGTCCTTGAAAAGTTTGTTAGGACTGGTATAAGTGTGTTAGAATCAACTAAGCTTGCGCAAGGTATCCTGGAGGTATTAGACGCATACCTATCCAGGGGGCATCAAGTCTACTATTATGGTAATGAGCAACGTAGCCTCATGATACGCCTCCTCTCGGCTAGCTATACCGGCATAACAATGTTTAGAGCTGCTGAGGAGGATGGTAAGCTAATAGACTTATCCAGAAAATTACGTGAAAAGATAGGAGATATACCATTATTATCTATCCTAAACCCTAAGCTTAAAAGCTATAACGAGTGGCTGGCAAGAGCGAAACAGAGGAATGATGTAGATGAAGTAGAGAATGCCCTTAGAAGCCTAGCATCAGAGACTGCTAAGTCGGTCTATGAGGCTTTACTAGTAGTTTATAAGGGCAAGGTGGAGCGGCTAGATAAGGCCTCATAAACGAGCCTAGCCACGGCATTAACAACAAGGTCTGCTATAGAGCTTGGCCCGGCCCTTAATAGGGCTAGGACGGTGTCGACCTCTTTATCATGACTTGCTATTAAGGGATTAAGCTGCCTATAGCCAGTTTTCCTATAAAGTACGAAGTCTCCAAGAATTTCTACACTCTCTAGAGTAGCTTGAATAATAGCTTTAAGTAACCCTTCCTCCATCTTGTCCCTCAGAATACTATATATTAGGCCTAAACTATACTCCATTCCTCTACACAAGTCGCCTAGCACTTGGTCATAAAGGCTAGCCTTACAAGCCAGCTCCTTAAACTCTATACCCCTAGACTCTATGTCATCTAGAGATGTAGGGGTACTGGCATCAGGAAGCCCGTCCCATTCTATTCTATAAAGGTAACTAGGTGATAGGGTAAAGAGTACTCTATAGAAGTCTTTAGCGGCCTCAACCCCGCTGTGCTCGGCTAGGGACTTAACGCACCCCATTACATATTCTAACTTGTCGGCTCCATACCGGCCAATGCTACACCCTAAACCACCAGCCTGGAAGACGAGAAGCAGCAACGAGCCCATTGCCGGATTACCTAGCCAAGCTAGCTCCTCTATAGCTCTCCTCCAAAGTGTAGTGAGCCCGCTATAGCCAGCCATGTGGGCGAATAAGTATCCCGCCTGACATGCATAAAGGCAAGCATTGTTTGCAGCCGATGAGAAGACTATAAAGCTGAGCCCGGGTATATCAGTACGCTTGCTACCTATGTAAGCTAGGCCTGGCCGCGGAGACAAATAGTCCAGCATAATAGCTGTGCTACAAGCGTACGAGAAGAGCCTACAAGCAGTGAGAGGCTCGGAATACTCGTGTAATAGCATAGCTAATACTCAGCCTGGATAGTCTAGATCTGTTGTTCCTGGGTTTAAGGTTTAGGCCGCAAGCCTAAACGTGTAAGAACTATGGATTCCTAGGCCGCCTCTTAGAAATTTTCAATGGATACTATGGCCTTAGCCTCTCTAGTCTTCCTTGGATCCTACAAGCCTATCCTATGTATTCACTCCTACTATATAAAGTGTTCTGGTGTTTTTCTTGAACCATTCAGAATAGAGTATTTTTCTTAGTATATTTTCAACATACACTGCTCTGTCGTGGCCAAGGCCCAACACGTGTTCTATATACTCGTGCATGAAGCTTTCATCAATATACCATTCAATTTCATCCTCAATATTTATCCATCTTAAGTTTAT
>JBEVCE010000029.1:0-13346 GCA_040514295.1 Pyrodictiaceae archaeon
GTCTTGTACATGACAACGAGCTTATATGGACATAGTACCTCGAACTTAATCTTAAATAGTCTCCTTGCCTTCCAGATGCGCTTTAGGCCTTACCGGGAAGATAGCGCTCCCCGGTAGCTGGGGAGGCTGGGGGGCTGGAGGTTCTCGATGGCGTCGTGGCTGTTGTTGGGGCCGGGGTCTCTGGGCTCGTTGCCGCACATAGTCTGAGGAGGCGTAGAGTCAAGGTTGTTGTGTTCGAGGCTGGTGGTAGGCTTGGTGGCTTCCTTACAGCGGGAGGGAGGATCCTACATAGGTTTCCCCAGCAAGAGCGGGAGGAGCTGAGGCTATAGCTCCAGCTCTGCACAGGCGGGGAGAGGGTATTAATGAGGGATGAGCTTGCCGCGGCCTAGTATCGTGATCCTAGACTCATATGAGGGGCTTTTAAGAGCGGGCTAGACCATGGCCCTAGGGTTAGACATACCATAGTACTAGCAGGCTTAGCACTACTCCGCTCCCTCTCTGAAGGCCTCAAACCCCTAACGAGCATATGGTTATATTATACTCTTAGCTCGTTACTCCTCCTGAGAGGGGCTAGGAGCTTGATTGTCAGGGTTAAGGCGCTAGCATTTCTAAGAGAGGCGATTGGAGGCTTCGAGACGCGAGTGGAGGTTCCCGGCAGGAGTAGTATTAGTGTAGGCGAGCTCCTGGAGATCTTGGCTGAGAGGTATCCTAGGATTAGGGACCTAGTTGGTGACCCCCTGGAGGCATTAGGGGATCTGCTTCACGTGCTTGTCAACGGCAGGAACGTGATCCACATGAATGGTCCTAAGACACTTATACGTGATGGTGATACAGTGGTATTGTTCCCGCTAGCTGGTGGAGGATAGGATATGGTGGCATGCAACCCAGTGACCTGGCTCAGCCTCCACTAGTTCCGGCTCCCTCCTCCTACATACATCGGTGGCATAGGGGCATCTTGGGTGTAGCCTGCAGCCTGGAGGAGGACTTGAAGGGTCAGGTATCTCGCCAGCAAGAACTACTCTCCTAGCTTGTTTAGCCGGCCTCATCCTAGGTATCGCTGTAAGTAGTGCTGCTGTATAGGGGTGTAGAGGATTCTCTAGAACCCTCTTGGCGGGGCCATACTCTACTATCTTACCTAGGTACATAACGGCTATGGTATCTGAGACCAGTCTAGCCGTGGCAAGGTCGTGTGTAATGAATATCATCGACTGGTTCAGCCTCCTCTTGAACTCCTGGAGCAACTCCAGTATCGATGCCCTTATCGAGACGTCTAGGGAGGAAGTAGGCTCGTCGGCGACCACAAGCACTGGCTCGAGAAGCATTGCACGAGCTATTGCAACTCTCTGTAGCTGGCCACCGCTTAACAGGTATGGTCTTCTATCAAAGAATTCTTCCGGCGGGACTAGGCCTACCTTCTCAAGCATCTTAAGAGCCATGTCCCTGGCTTGTTCCCGGCTCGATGCAACACCATGCACTAGTAGCGGCTCTATAAGGGTTTCTCCAATAGTTTGCAGAGGGTTGAAGCTGGCATAGGGGTCCTGGGGTACCAGCTGCATCTTCCTACGCAGAGGCCTTAACTTGGACTCAGGTAGATCCGTTATATCTATACCCTCGAATATTATTCTGCCCGAGGTGGGCTTGTAGAGGCGAAGTACTAGCCTGCCCAGCGTCGACTTACCGCTTCCTGATTCCCCCACAAGGCCTAGAGTCTCCCCCCTTCTAAGCCGGAAACTAACCCCGTCAACCGCCCTTATGACCCTCTTAGCACCTAGGCTTCCTCTCTCGAAATACTTCCTAACATTCTCTACGACTAGAAGTATGTCGCCCTTCATCATGAGTTCACCCGTAAAGGTGGCATGCTACTAGATGGCCTGGCTTGGGCTCATAAAGTCTAGGCGTGATCCTCTTGCAGATATCCCTGGCCTCCGGGCATCGGGGGTGAAACCTACAGCCTGGAGGAGGGTTCCTCAAGTCGGGTGGGTTACCTGGTATAGGCTTAGGCCATTCCTCGGAGCTTACATCGGGTACTGATGCTATTAGCCCCCTCGTGTAGGGGTGTAGAGGGTTCTCTATGATCTCCTTCTTGGTTGCAACCTCGACTATATGGCCAGCATACATTACTGCTATCTTATCAGCCCTCTCAGCTGCTAAGGCAATATCATGGGTTATTAGTATCATTGTTGTCCCATGCCTCCTCCTAATCTCGTCCAAGACGTCCATAACCTGCTTCTGGACTATCACGTCCAGGGCCGTAGTCGGCTCGTCGGCCACGAGGACACGAGGGTTTAGGGCTACTGCGGCCGCTATGGACACCCTCTGTCTTTGGCCGCCACTAAGCTGGTGAGGATAGGAGCGCGCCATGTGGCTAGGTAGGCCTACAGCCTCTAGGATCTCTCCAACCCTCTTACGAGCCTCCTCGACTGGCACACCATGTTCTACTAGGACTTCTTCGATCTGCTCCCCCACCCTCCTAACAGGATCAAGCGTTGTAAATGGATCCTGGAAGACTATTGATACTAGCTCGCCTCGAGCCCTCCTAAGCTTCTCTCCTTTGAGCGAGACAATGTCGATCCCATCCACTAGTACCCTGCCTCTGACTATCCTCCCTGGAGGGGGGACGAGCTTCAGTATGGCGTAGCCCAGTGTACTCTTACCGCTACCGCTCTCGCCGACGAGGGCGAGCATCTCACCCTCATTCACTCTTAGGCTTACATCCTCAACCGCATGCACTATCCCTCTCAAGGTGTAGTAGTAGACGGTTAGATCCTCTATGGCTAGAACTTCTCTCCTAGGCATCTCTCTTACAGCCCCTCTCTCCTCACATGCTCACTAAGCCCCTCCCCTATTAGGGCAAAGCCGGTGGCGAGGAGGGTTATCATGAGGCCTGGGAAGAATACTAGCCACCAGTAGCCTGAGAGCATGAAGGCCCTACCCTGGGATAGATCGTAGCCCCAGTCAGGTGTTGGGGGCTGTATCGAGAGGCCTAAGAAGCTGAGCGCAGCCTCCGTCAACACGGCATCAGCAGCACTAAGGCTAAAGACGACCATCATCGAGGGTATCGTGTGGGGCATTATGTGGTGGAATAGTATCCGGGTAGCTGGTAGTCCTAGAGCCCTAGCAGCCTCTATGAAGGCCGACTCCTTTATGCTTAGGACCTGGCCTCTAATCATCCTAAAGTATGTTGGCACATAGACGACAGCTATAGCTATTGCCGCGTTGAAGATGCTCGGACCCAAGGCGACTGCAAGGGCTATGGCTAGAACTAGGCTGGGAAAAGCATATATAGCGTCCATTATCATGCTGAGGATCCTGTCAAGCAAGCCCCCATAGTAGCCGCTTAGTAGGCCTAGCGGGACGCCGACAACCATGCTTATGAAGATTGCCAGGAAGACGACAGAGAGGATTGTACGGGCACCATATACTGTACGAGACCACATGTCATAGCCTAGCCTGTTGGTGCCAAAGGGATGCTTAGGCGAGGGAGGCTGGAGAGGCTTGCCAACAGTCCTTATAGGGCTGTAGGGGGTCAACAGGGGGGCAGCAATAGCCATGACTATCACAGCTAGGACTATGGCTAGCCCTGTATAGGCTATAAGCCTCCCTCGTGCCGGGATGCTAATGGGGGCTACCCTAGATAGCCAAGCGAGGGCCCTGGATACTAGGCTTGTATAAGCCTTCCCGGCAGCCTCCACCACGACTAGAGCCCACCCCTTCAAGCTACTATGAGTAAGCCCTTAGGATTACTTCCTATGCACCTAGTACCTTATCCTTGGATCGAGTAACGCATAGATCACGTCTACTATGAGGCTTATGAGGCCGACGAAGAAAGCAAAGACTATGACAACAGCCTGGACAGCTGGATAATCCCTATACTCAACCTTTTCGACAAGATAGCTGCCTAGCCCTGGCCAGCTAAACGTAGTCTCAGTCAGCACTGCTCCCCCAAGGAGTAGAGCGAACTGGAGGCCAGCATAGGTCACAACTGGTATCAACGCGTTACGGAAGGCGTGTCTCAGTATCCTCGTATTTCTAATACCTCTAGCCTGGTATGCGAAGACGTAATTAGACTCTAAAGCAGCTATGAGGTTTGCGCGTACAAGCCTAGTGTATGGGCCGCTTAGGACAAGGCCGAGGGTTATGGCTGGTAGTACTAGATGGGCTAGGGAGTCCAGTAGTGCTGGGATGTTGCCCGTAATTATGGAGTCTATTATGTAGAAGCCCGTAATGGTTTGCAGGTTTATGCTAGGATCTATCCTACCACCTGTAGGCAGTATCTTGAGCCATAGGGAGAAGACCAGCTGGAGCATCAACCCTATCCATGGTATGAATAGAGTGTATGTTATTGAGCCGAACACCCTCATAGCTGTGTCTATCTTCGTATCCCTCTTGACGGCTGCTGAAAACCCTGTTGCAACACCTATTGCGAGGCTGACCAGGAGGCCGGCTATGGCAAGCTCTATGGTCGCTGGGAGCCTCTCGATAAGATCCTGGGTGATACTCCTACCTCTGACTATCATGCTGACGCCAAAGTCTCCTTGAAGCACACGCCAGAGATAATCAAAGTATTGTACGTATAGGGGTTTGTCTAAGCCAAGCTCCCTCATAATCTCATGTAGTTGTTCCTCGGGGATGTTCTTGGTGCCTAGCACGGCTATGACAGGGTTACCTGGCAGCACTCTAAGTATGATGAAGACTAGCGTGTAGAGTATCAGTACTGTGGGTATTATCAGGGAGGCTCTGATACCAATATATCTTAAGAGGCCCATTGCCTCCAAACGCCTCCCAAGCAAGCCGGGGCTAGATGCAAGCCCGTGCTAGGAGCTTAAAGGAACGCCACTCTTCCCTCCAGGGCCTCCTAGGCTACTGCTCAGTATATTAAAACAAGACGGCTGGGACAGTGTTTATATAGCAGGAGTCCTTCTCGTAGCATGCGTGAGGCTAAAAAGTATGGTTGTGGGTGGGTGTTCTTGGCTAGTCGTGCAGGCTTAGTTGCAGCCATAGTAATCCTAATGATAATAGCTGGTGTAGCTGGCTATTATGCCGGGGTGCTCCAGGCTAGGCCTGCAGCCACCACCACTACCACTGTTACCCAGACCAAAACCGTTACTCAAATAGTTACACAGACGGTTACGGTAACACCACAAGCTACTGCAACACCAGCCACAACTACTATTACCGTCACTGCTACACAGACGCCTACGCCAACAACTACTCGTAAGCCAAGCTTCGTGACAGAGAGGATCGCGATAGGTACGACCGATAAGGTCACGGATCTCGATCCATCCAATGCCTACGACTTCTTCACCTGGGAGGTACTAAGCAACATAATGGATGGACTAGTCAAGTACAAGCCTGGCACAGACCAGATAGTACCAGCTATAGCCGAGAGCTGGGAGGTCAAGGAGGGGGGCAAGGTATGGGTCTTCCACCTACGCAAGAACGTGAAGTTCTGTGACGGGACCCCGCTCACAGCAAAAGATGTTGTACGTAGTATTAAGAGAGTTATGATCATTAAGGGTGACCCGTCATGGCTCGTAACAGACTTTGTTGAGGACGTCAAGGCCCTCGACGATTACACCGTAGAGTTTATCCTCAAGAAGCCTGTAGGCTTCTTCCTAGCACTAGTAGCCACGCCACCCTACTTCCCAGTACACCCCAAGTACCCTGACAACAAGATAGTGAGTGACGCCACGTGGGGTGGTGCTGGCCCCTACTGTATAAAGGAGTTTAAGAGGGACCAGTACATAGTCCTTGAGGCCAACCCCTACTATTATGGTGAGCCTCCTAAGACCAAGACCGTCATAATAAGGTTCTATAAGGATGCAGCCACACTTAGGCTAGCATTCGAGAACCGCGAGGTTGACATAGCCTGGAGGACGCTAAGGCCAACCGATTACCAGGATCTGGAGAAAACAGGAAAGTACAATGTTATAACAGTCCCAGGTAGCTTCATAAGGTACATAGTGGTTAACGTCCAGATGGAGCCTACGAAGAATAAGTTGGTGAGACAAGCCATAGCAGCCGCTATAGATAGGCGTCAGTTAGCCCAGGTAGTGTTCATGGGCACCATGGAGCCCCTCTACAGCATGGTCCCCAAGGGCCTCTGGAGCCACATAGACGTGTTCAAGGAGAAGTATGGGGATGGTAACATAGAGCTGGCAAAGAAGCTACTAAGGGAGGCTGGCTATAGCGAGCAGCATAAGCTTAAGCTAGAGCTATGGTACACGCCTACACACTACGGTGATACCGAGGCTGACCTAGCCCAGCTGATCAAGCAACAACTAGAGGCTACAGGGATGATAGAGGTAGAGCTTAAGAGCAGCGAGTGGGCGACCTATGTGGACCAGCTACGTAAAGGCCAAATGATGCTAAGCCTACTAGGATGGTATCCAGACTATATAGACCCCAGTGACTTCCTGGATCCATTCCTTCACACTGGATCCAATAAATGGACTGGTACAGGCTACTCCAACCCCGAGATGGACAAGATACTTGACGAGGCAGCAGTGGCAACGGATATTAAGAAGAGGACCGAGCTTTATGAAAAAGCCCAGGAAATCCTAGCCGAGGACGTACCCTTCATACCCCTTCTCCAGGGTAAGCTGATGATAGTAACACACAAGGATGTTAAGGGCGTACTTGTGGGGCCTACAATGCTACTAACATACTACACGATATACAAGACCAGCGGCTAAAGCCAGGCTAGGAGCATATAATCGTCCCAAAATCCTTTTCCTCAATCCTTTGTTTTTTAAGCCCTCCTCTAGAGGTATTTCCGGCTCCTAATCCTTAAGCAGACTAAGACCTAGCCATAACATATATAGGCTCTGGAAGAACCGGATACGCTGGCTCCCCCCGTCGAGAGCCAGTCGTCTAAGTGGAGGCTGAGAAGGGGGTTAACGATAGTGCCACCAGCCATTTTACCTACAAGACTATCGCCCGGCTCGAGGGTTGTTATAGGCAGCGCCCGTATAGAACTTGACCCCGATGGCTCATTTAGGGCATGCGATGACTATGGCTGTGCCGAGGCTCTGGTGACTCCAGGCGTACCAGTGGAGGTTAACCCTATCCCAGCGATCTACAGGCTTTCGGCCTCCACGCCATTCATATATGTGGAGTTCGATAGAAGAGTGCATGTAGGCGACGGCGAGAGGTATTACTGGACTCTAGCACCACTAGAGCTCGAAATAGTTATAGACGGGCTCACCCTGACAAGGCTCTCACCCGTCAAGGTCAAGTACACGCTTATAGGCGACGTGGTGGAGGGCTTCATATCAAGGTATTATAAGGCTGTCATCGCGAGGGAGCCGGATAAGCTTCCATGGGAGCAGGGGCTGGCTATACTAGGCTTCAAGGTTAAGGGCTCCTCAGCCCTACTACCAGGCATAGGCTTCAACGCCTCTATAGCAACCTTCTATGCTGATGACAAAGGCAGGCTATACTATCCATTGGTAGAGGTTATTACCGATGGTAGCCTCGTAACAGCAAGAACCACTAGCGAGCCACCGCTACCAGGACTCCAGAGGATACTACCCGAGGATCGTAGGAGGATATTCGTCTTCGTCCAACAAGCACCCCCGTTCACAATGACCATAGAGGTTATCAAGCGTAGGATTATACCCCCCTAGAGAGGTGTAGCTACTACTTGTCAAGCCCTAGCAACATGACTACAGGGATAGAGCAGCTATTGCTGAGGATAGGGGGAGAGGCTAAAGCGATACTTATAGCCGCCGCAATTATAGCCGCCACTATTATCGTCGCACTGCTCGTTAGAAACCTAATGAGGAAGAGCCTGGCAAAGACAATGCCCAGGCATGTCTACAAGCCATTAGAGAACCTGATCTTCTACACAATAATATTCCTTGGCATTGTGAGCGCACTACACCCATTCGGCATTAGCCTCTCGGGCCTACTAGTAGCAGGAGGGTTTGCAGGGCTCGTAGTAGGCCTCGCCGCCCAGAAGACCTTTGCCAACCTAATTAGCGGCCTCTTCCTCCTAGTAGAGCAGCCGTTGAGAGTAGGAGATCCCGTTAGTGTTTCAGGTGTTTCAGGAGTGGTCGTCGATGTAGGAATTTTATCGACTAGGATTAGGACCTGGGAGGGACAAATAGTGAGGATACCAAACGATACAGTCTTCAACGAGGTTATAACAAACTATGTCCGGACCAAGGCTAGGAGAGTAGAGTACACCATCGGAATACACTACGATAGCAGTATAGAGGCGGCTATAGAGGCTCTCAAGAAGATGATGGAGGATCATCCATTCTGCCTAGTAAATCCAGCACCCGAAGTCTTCGTAGAAGAATACGCCGACTCAGCCATAGTGCTAAGAGTTCGATGCTGGACTCCCCCCAATGCCTGGTTCGCTACCAAGATAGAGCTACAGACTAGGACGAAGAAGGTGCTAGAGGAGGCTGGTGTACAGATACCATACCCTCAGCTAGACCTCCACATAGTTAGTGCTAAAGCCGAGCTACCGGTAAGAGTTAAGGGTGAATGGAGGAGGTATGGCCAGAGGAGCCAGACGAGAGTAGAGGACTTAGGCCATAGCCTCTAGGCCCTGGATCTCATAGAGGGCTTCTTGAAGGATGGGGGCCTCTTTAGGCTCGAAGCCTCCGGTTTTACCAGTAGAGGTGTGTATACCACTGGCTTCTTAGGCCTATACCTTACCCACCATCTCCTCCAGTCTGGTAGCACCTTCTCGGCCACAAACCCTGCTATGGCTTTCACAGCCTTAGCTGCCGGCGAGTCAGGGTAGGCTTTTATAAGTGGCTTTAGCTGGGCCATCGACCTGGGCACGGACTCGTCGTAGGGCACCATGCCTATTATAGGAATGTTTTCCCTCTCAGCGTAAGCCTTTATCTCCTCTACATAGCTAGGGTTCAGATCATACTTGTTTATCACAAGCATTGGGGCTATACCGAAATGCTTGGTAAGCAGGTGTATCCTCTTTAGGTCGCTCAGGCTTGCAGGTGTAGGCTCAGCGACGAGTAGTGCTAGCTGGGCTCCTGTCAGACTCGAGATAACCTGGCATCCTATCCCAGCAGCTGCATCAACCACTATAACGCCGTTCCTAGAGCCTAGGATGCTATGAGCCTTGTTCTTAACCTCTGTTACTAGCTTGCCTGAATTCGGCCTACCAGGCCTTATCTCTCCTGATACTAGTGGGAAGCCGTAGAGAGTCCTACGGTATACCCTAATCTCCCCGGCCCGTACCCTAAACCTATACCTGATCGCCTTAACCGGGCAGACTGCGCTACAAGTTATGCAGCCCTCACATATAAACGGGTTTATCTGGTACTTGCCATCCTTGGGCTCTATAGCCTCGTAGCTGCATGCCTCGACGCATAGCCCGCAGCTCTCACCTAGACACTTGTCTTCTAGGATATAAGCTAGCCTACCCTCATAGTAGGGGATGATCTCGTCAGGCTCGCCAACCCCTAGTACTAGGTGCATGTTAGGGGCCTCGGCATCAGCATCAGCCGCTACAACATTATAGCTCTTCTCGGCTAGCACTATGGCTAGCGATGCAGCTATAGTGGACTTCCCTACACCGCCTTTACCGCTAGCTACGACAAGCTCGACCCGGCTCTTTAACCCCTGCATAGCTAGCCACCATCCTCTAGGAGTTCTTTAATAGCATGTGTTATCTCGAGTAGAGCCTTGGATGCGGGATCCTCGGGGTAAGCCTCCACGACCAGCCTGCCCTCAGCATATGCTCTAGCCGCGTTCTTTGAAAATGGTATCCTGAAGACCTTCTCCACACCATACTCCCTAGCCAGCGCTATATGCTTGTCGTCAGGCCCTATGCCGGCCCTGTTCACTACAAGCCACGATCGTAGCCCCATACTCCTAGCTATCTCCAGTATCCCTCTAAGATCGTGAAGTCCTAGGGGGGTTGGCTCGGTTACCGCTATTAGGAGGCTTACCCCTTGAAGAGCTGATGAAATACTATTCCCGGTGCCAGCGCCCGTATCCACTATGAGGATATCGGCCTCCCTTGCCTCCTCCATAGCCCTCTTCTTAGCCACGACTATGGCTGGGAGTGTATGCTCCTCACCCTCCCTTATAACACCCGTCACGAGCACGAGGCCGTCGAGCACAGCTTTATGGGTATAGCCTATCACCCTACCTCCAGGTACTATAGCGTCATAAGGGCAGGCGTAGTAGCATGCCTTGCAACCACTACATAGCCTGGGCATGACGAAGGGCGGCCTACCCCTAGACATCACTATAGCCCCTGTATCACATACCTTGGCGCAGGCTCCGCATGAAGTACACTTAGAGTAGTCTATGAAGGGGAAGAAGACCTCTATGGGTTCAGGGTTCCCCAGCTCCTTCAGCCCCACTAGTATATGGTCGTTGGGTGCCTCTACATCAAGGTCTGCTAGGACAACACTATAGTCCTTGGAGAGTAGGCGAGCTATACTAGTAGCTACGAAGCTCTTCCCGGTACCACCCTTGCCTCCGCTAACCCCAATCGCTAGCCTCAAGGGACTTCCAGCCTCCTTCCGGGAGGAGCCTCTGGGAAAAAGGATGGTCGCGCTTCTAGGCCTAGCCCTCCTCAAGCAACTTCTTAAATACCTCGTCCTCGACAAGCATCTTGTTGACCTCGAACTCCCCTAGCCTCTTAACCTCCTCGATAGCCTCGTCTAGAAGCCTCTTCACCTCGGAGGCTAGCTGCGGCTGTTCACACCTATACTCTATGCAGCCTCTCTTACCTATGCTCGGGTCGCCCTCCCTCCTGGCGAAGCACTCGTCTCTATCCACTAGCTCCTTGAGCCCCTCTATGTAAAACGTCCCTGGATCTCCAACGTACTTTAGATCTGTTAGTCTCTCGCGCCTAGCTTTATAATAGCTAGTTTCTGCTAGAGCTATGATCCTACTAGCCAGGAAGGGGTGGACGCAGCCCGTCTTAGAGAGGACGTATGCCAGTATGTCCCTACTACTAGCGCGGGCCAAGAAGCCTTACCTCCATGCTTTATGGCCTAGGCTCGGGATAACCTCTAATAATGTTAACCACGGCCTGGACTAGGAGTAGTGGAGGCCGCTAGGAGGATTATGCGTGATGAACATGACTCTCTCTGAGGAGCGTGATGAGGGAGGTTTCGGCTGACGATGAGGTAAACGTTACCCCTTTGCTATCCCTAGAGCCTGGTAGAGCTTATGCATGTTCTCGGAGAACGCATCCCATAAAGCCCTACTACTGCTAGTCTCTTCTCGGATTCTGCCGGGCTCCTCGCCTAAAAGGCCCTTAACGAATGCTGGAGCCCCCTTCTCGAGGCCTAAGCTATACCCGCCCTCCCATACCACTAGGGCACGGCCGCCATATTCCTCTCTCATCCTACTGGCCAAGCAGTGGAAGCTCTTCTCAGTAAGCCTTAGAGCCCCTAAACCATCGTTCATGTAGGCGTCGAAGCCCGCGCTAAAAACCATCATCCGGGGCTTGAACCCCTTAGCCTCGAGGATACCGGGTATGGTTGATACAGCCTCGCAGAAGATGTCGTCACCTGCCCCAGGCGGTAGGACTATATTAGCCTTAGTACCCTCGGCCTCACCCTCCCCAACTTGCCAGGGCCAGCCAGTACCAGGGTATATCGTGGCTGGATCCTGATGTAGGTCAACATGGAAGACCCGGGGATCGCGGTAAAGGATGTCCTGAGTACCATTCCCATGGTGTAGGTCGAAGTCTATGTGGAGGAGGCTACCAAGCCTCTCAGCTAGAAGCAGAGAAGCTAGGGCGGAAGCATTAAATATGCAGAAGCCTAGCGTAGGAGCACCCATAGCAGCCCCATACCTGCCGGCATGATGGCCCGGAGGCCTGCCAAGGATTAGAGCTAGGTCGCACTCACCTGACAGGAGCCTCTCGACAGCATCCTCGACCGAGGCGAGGACGCCAAGGGCCGCTGCAAAAGTATGCTCATTAACATAGGTGTCTCCGTCAAGCATGAGCCTACCACGCCTAGAAGCAGCCTCGATCTCATCAACATACTCCTTCGAATGCACCCTCTCCGCAAGCTCCCTCCTAACCCTCCCAGAAGGCACTCCTAGTATACGAGCCCTATCCCACAACCCTGATTCCCGGAGCCCAGCTACAATTCGGTCAAGCCTCTCGGGGGTCTCGGGGTGGTAAAACCAGGGCTTATGCATCCTAAACAACTCGTCATAGTATATACACATCCCTGGCAAACCAGTAGCCACCCGAAACCTAGAGGACAGCATACTAAAGCCTAAAACACTAAGCTCAGGACGGGAGGATCCGTAGTACATATATAGGATAACATTCCAGAACTATTACCAGTGACCAGTATTCAGCTCCTCTCCTAGGAGTCCACAAGATCCCTATATCTCCTAAATGGCTAGGGATCCTAGCCAAAGAGAGGTGTTAACCCTAAAAATGAGAACCCACGTATATGAATAGCCGCACTAGCAGTAGTATTCCTAATTCCCTAGCAACAGTCTCCGCTATGTGGAATGAGGCTTTAAGAGCCAATATCGATGCTAATACTGGCGAGCCAGACTGGGAAATAGTCGCTGAGCCAACAATATGGTTTGATGCATGCAGGCTACAGCCAGGATACGTGTAGTCGGGTGGAAACTGCTTGAACTCCTCATACCTACCATCACCTGGTGTTATACAGCTTGACAAGGACATTGACCACGCTAACGTGACATTACTAGATGCTGATGGCGACGGAGACTACGAATGTAATAAGCATTACCCTTAACAACGTGTGCCCATGGTACTATACCCATGTAGCCATAAAAGTCCATAATGATGGGGCAATCCCACTAAAGATATGGCGTAATAGTAGTGGATGAGTAAGGATTATGGGTATGTCCATAACGGTTTACGGCCATGCACTAAGCCGTCGAGAAAGAACACTAGGAGAGCTTCTTGAGAGCCTAGGAGCGTATAGTGCCGAGCCAAACCATACAATATTGGTCTATCTAGTAGCTAATCTAGCAAAGAAGGATGGTAGGCCATTGATACATACGGTGAGGGGTGGTGAGGAGCTAGTGCGCGTCGTCCTAGAGAGGATAGCCCATTGTAGCAGGCTTAAGGTATACCATTAAGGCCAGCCTCTAAACTATTCCCTAGAAGCCTTAAGTATTCTCTATAAACCTAAACATTCACAGCATAGTGTTCTATTTCTACAACTAATATTAGAGGTCTTCCTAATGGAAAATACCGATAGGAGCGTAAGATTTAAAGGGAAGACCCCTCCGCTCCTTATCTCATTTTTCACCTTCAGACCACCATAGAGGTCCGTTGATTGAGCATTATAGCTAGCTTTAGGAGGTAGCCTCCTATTCCTAGAAGGAGCAGGCTAGCCATATTTCGT